>NZ_QSGK01000005.1:169951-218384 GCF_003468125.1 Collinsella sp. AM40-7AC
GCGCAAGGGATATATTAGACGAGTCGTTACGCGCGCGTCAACAACTTTTTTGAAAATCTTTGGAGGGGTTCGCCCCGGTCGCCCGGCGGCATATGAAGTCGCCTGCTCGGACAGTCCTGACTCGCACGGAGAGCACATTAAGTGCTCTCCGGCTCGTGCGGAACTCGCGATCGACTTCATATGCCGCCGGGCGACCGGGGCGAACGCGGGTCCCTAGGTTTTCAAAAAAGCGGTCGGCGCGCAGGTGCGCCGACCGCCGATATATGGGGTCTGATGTTTTTGACCGGAGAGGACTACTTACTCGTCGAGGAGATCCTCTGGCATGTCGTTGCCGTCGCCTAGGTCGACTGGGGCCTCTTCGGTATCGGCTGCGGCCTCGGCGCCTTCGCCTTCGGGTTTTTCCTTGGCTGCCGTCATGCGGGCTACGGCGCAGATGCGGTCGTTGTTGTCGACGGTCATCATCTTGACGCCCTGGGTGGCGCGGCCGGTCTGGCTGATCTCGTCGGTCTTGACGCGAATGACCGTCGCGCCTTCCGTCACGATGAACAGCTCGTGCTGCGGGCCCACCGTCTTCATGGCCGCGAGGTTGCCCTTACGCTCGGTCATTTGGATGGTGTAGACGCCCTGGCCGCCGCGATTCTGCTCCGGGTAGTCCGCGACCGGCGTGCGCTTGCCGTAGCCGCGCTCGGTGATGACGAATAAATCACCGTTGCCGTTAGTGACTTCCATGCCCAGAACGCTCACGCCGTCCTTCATACCGATACCGCGAACGCCGCTAGTATCGCGGCCGGTGGCGCGCACCTGCTCCTCGGAGAACATGATCGCCTTGCCCGCGGTGGTGGCCAGGATAATCTTGTCGCCCTCGCGCACGCGGCGCACGTTCAGCAGCGCGTCGTCGTCACGCAGGTTGATAGCGATCAGGCCGTCGCGGCGGCTGCGGTCATATGCGCTCATTACGGTCTTCTTGACCATGCCGCTCTTGGTGGCAAACATCAGGTACTCGTCGGCAGGGAACTCGCGGCAGCTGATGACGCTCGCGATCTTCTCGCCCTCCTCGAAGGGCAGCAGGTTGACGATCGCGGTACCGCGCGCCTGGCGCGTACCCACCGGCAGCTCGTGCACCTTCAGGCGATAGACCTTACCCTTGCTCGAGAAGAACAGCACGTACTCGTGCGTGGACGCGATGAACATCTCGTCGATAACGTCGTCCTCTTTGAGGTTGACGCCCGACACGCCCTTGCCGCCGCGCTTCTGGGCGCGGTATGCGGCCACCGGGATGCGCTTGACATAGCCGGTGTGGGTGATGGTCACGACCATGTCCTCGTCGGCAATGAGGTCCTCGACGTCCAGGTCCTTCTCGACATGGCTGATCTCGGTGCGGCGCTTATCGCCGAACTTCTTGGAGATCTCGCGCATCTCTTCCTTAATGACGCCCAGGATCTTCTCCTCGTGCGCCAGCAGGTCCTCGTAGTAGGCGATGGCGCGGCGCAAGCCGTCCAGCTCTTCCTGAATCTTGTCGCGCTCCAGGCCGGTCAGGCGGCGCAGCTTCATCTCGAGGATGGCCGTGGTCTGCTCGGGCGTAAAGCCAAAGCGCTCGATCAGGCGGCTGCTGGCCTCGGAATCAGTCTGCGAGGAGCGGATGATGCTGATGACCTCGTCGATATGGTCAAGGGCCATCAGGTAGCCCTCAAGGATATGCGCGCGGGCCTGGGCCTTCTTAAGGTCGAAGCGGGTGCGGCGGGTGACGACGTCGACCTGGTGGTCGATGTAGTGCTGCAGCATCTCGCGCAGGCTCAGGCATTTGGGAACGCCGTTGACAAGCGCCAGGTTGTTGGCGCCAAAGGTCGTCTGCAGCGAGGTGTACTTGTACAGGTTGTTGAGCACGACCTGCGGGATGACGCCCTTCTTGAGTTCGATGACCAGACGGATACCCTTCTGGTTGGACTCATCGCGCATGTCCGAGATGCCCTCGATGCGCTTGTCGTTGACGAGCTGGGCGATCTTCTCCTGCAGGGTGCCCTTGTTGACCATGTAGGGAATCTCGGTAAAGACCAGGCGGTTGCGGCCGGTCTTGGTGGATTCCACGTGGGCCTTGGCGCGCACGGTAATGGAGCCGCGGCCGGTCTCGTAGCTCTGCTTAATGCCGGCGCTGCCCATGATGATGGCGCCGGTGGGGAAGTCCGGACCGGGCATGATCTGCATGAGCTCGTCGACAGTGGCGTCGGGATTATCGATCAGGTAGCAGGTTGCCTCGATCGCCTCGGTGAGGTTATGCGGGGCGATATTGGTGGCCATGCCGACGGCGATGCCCTGGCTGCCGTTGACCAGCAGGTTGGGGAAGCGCGCAGGCAGCGCCTGAGGCTCGGCGAGCGATTCGTCGTAGTTGGGCTGCCAGTCGACGGTATCCTTCTGCAGGTCACGCAGCAGCTCCATGGCGGGCTTTGCCAGGCGGCTCTCGGTGTAACGCATGGCAGCGGCGCCGTCGCCGTCGATGTTGCCGAAGTTGCCGTGGCCGTCGATGAGCGGCGTGCGCATGGAGAACCACTGCGCCAGGCGAACCATTGCCTCGTAGACCGCGGCGTCGCCATGCGGATGGTACTTACCGATAACTTCGCCGACCGTCCAGGCCGACTTCTTGTGTGGGCGGTTGGGGTAGATGCCGCTCTCGTTCATCGCGTACAGAATGCGGCGGTGAACCGGCTTTAGGCCGTCGCGCACGTCCGGCAGGGCGCGCGCCGTGATGACCGACATCGAATACTCGATGAACGACTGTTTCATCTCACGGCCGAACTCCGAAATCTGGAGCTGGCCGCCATTGATATCCTCGCCGGCCGAGGCGCCACGGTCGACTTCGCCAAAGCTCTCCTCGAGCTCGCCGTCGTCGTCTTCTTCCTCATCATCATCGGCATCGGGGTTATAGGCGTCCGGATCGCCGTCCTCGCCCTGCTCAGCGCGGGCAAGCAGGCGCTTCAGATCGTCGGGCATGCCGGCATCGCCGGCCTCGCCCATACCCTCGTTATTGTTGATATCGTCTGCCACGTTACCTCCTCATGGTTTGCGTGGTTCAAATCAGATAGTCCCCGTCCCCGTCACTAGGACGGAGACGGCTTTTCCAGGTGCCGCAGATTCGCTCGAAAGAGGAGGGAAGCGTACTTGGGTACGCGACCGACGATTGAGAGCGAAGGTGCGGTGGCTGGGAAAGCCGAACAGGTTAGGCATCTAAGAATCGTGCGTCATGCGCGTGTTTCTCGATGTACTCGCGGCGATAGCCGACCTCGGAACCCATCAGCTCGCGCACGGCGCGGTCTGCCACCACGGCATCCTCGATCGACACGCGCTGCAGGATGCGGGTCTTGGGATCCATCGTCGTCGAGGCGAGCTGCTTGGGGTCCATCTCGCCCAGACCCTTGTAGCGCTGGACGGTATAGCCCTTGCGCTTCTTGGTGATCTTGCCATCCTTGGCCTTGCCGTCTTCGTCGTTATCGTCGGGGTTCAGGCCCAGACTCTGGATGGTGTCGCGCAGGATCTCGTCTTCGGGCTGGCGGCCGTTGGGATACACGTAGTGGATCTTGTTGCGCACCTTAATGCCAAAGATGGGCGGACAGGCAACATAGACGTAGCCGGCATCGATCAGCGGACGCATGTACTTGTAGAAGAACGTCAGCAGCAGGATGCGGATGTGCGCACCGTCGACGTCTGCATCGGTCATGATGATGATCTTGTGGTAGCGCGCCTTGGTGATATCGAAGTCGCCGCCGTCGCCGGCAATCGTCGTGACGCCGCAGCCGATCGCGGTAATCAGCGACTGGATGGTGTCACTCGAGAACGCGCGATGGTCACCAACGCGTTCGACGTTCAGAATCTTGCCGCGCAGGGGCAGAATCGCCTGAATGTCTCGGCGACGGCCGTCCTTGGCCGAACCGCCTGCCGAGTCGCCCTCTACGATGAAGAGCTCGGTCAGCTCGGCATCGCGCACCGAGCAGTCAGCGAGCTTACCGGGCAGGGACGCCGTCTCGAGCAGGCTCTTGCGGCGGGTCGCCTCGCGCGCCTTGCGGGCGGCATTGCGCGCCTTGCAGGCCTGTTGCGCCTTCTTGACGATCTCGCGGGCAGGCTTGGGATGCTCCTCCAAGTAATCGGCAAGGCCGTCGGTCACGATCTTGAGCGTCAGCGCGCGCATATAGGAGCTGCCGAGCTTGGCCTTGGTCTGGCCCTCAAACTGCGGATCGGGCAGCTTGACCGAGATAACGGCCGAAAGGCCCTCGCGCACATCGTCGCCGGTCAGATTGGCGTCTTTTTCCTTGAGCAGGTTCTGCTTGCGCGCGTAGTCGTTGATCACGCGGGTGAGCGCGGTGCGAAAGCCCTCAAGGTGCATGCCGCCCTCGGGAGTGTAGATGTCGTTGGCAAACGACATGACGTTCTCGCCGTAGCCGCTGTTCCACTGCAGGGAAACCTCGACCTCGCCCATCTTGGCCACGGGCGCATCCGGGTCCGATTTGCCCTCGATGTAGATGGGCTCCTTAAAGGCCTCGGGGACGTCCTTACCCTCGTTGAGGAACTTGACGAAGTCGATGATGCCGCCCTCGTAGCAAAACTCCTCCACGTGGGGAGTCGCCTCGCGCTCGTCGGTCAGCACGATTTTGAGGTTCTTATTGAGGAACGCCGTCTCCTGCAGACGGTTGTGCAGCGTATCGAAATCGTAGATGCAGGTCTCGAAGATCTCGTCGTCGGGCCAGAAGGTGACGGTGGTGCCCGTCGAATCCGAGGTGCCCACGACCTCCATCTTCTTGACGGTCTTGCCGCGCGAGAACTCCATCTCGTAGGTGTTGCCATCGCGACGAACCTGAACGACCACGCGCTTGGACAGTGCGTTGACGACGGAGATGCCCACGCCGTGCAGGCCGCCCGAGACCTTATAGGCCGAGTTATCGAACTTACCGCCGGCGTGCAAGATCGTCATGACGACCTCGAGCGTCGGGATCTTTTTAACAGGGTGCTCGTCGACGGGGATGCCGCGCCCGTTGTCGACGACCGTGATGGAGTTGTCGGCGTGGACCGTCACCTGGATCTCGGTGCAGAAACCGGCCATGGCCTCGTCGACGGAGTTGTCAACGATCTCCCACACCAGGTGATGCAGACCGCTGGCGCTCGTCGAGCCGATATACATGCCCGGGCGCTTACGAACGGCCTCGAGACCTTCGAGAATCTTAATCTCGCCGCCATCGTAATCGTTTTCGTTTGCCACACGTCCTCCTTCAGTCAAGAAAATGTGTACAGCCTTACTAGTTTATCGTAAAAAAATACCCTCGGGAACGAGGGTATTTGGCTCTACAAGGCCACCAGATGCGATTTAAGGCTCTTTTTTGCTTTGCACGCCCTTGGCCCACTCGGCACTGGCTCTCATGGCATTCTCGAGGGCCTCGCGCAGTTTTTGGTCTTCGATGGGCGCCACTTGGCGCTCAATCTCGGTGCGCTCGGCCTCACTTAGGTCGGCGTGTGGGGCCGGCGGGCGCTCGATCGTCGCTGGGCGCAGGCGCTCCTTGGCGGCGGGCGACGTGTGACCGGGCGCGGTGGTTTTGAACACCAGGCCGTCCACATGAGCACCGGCGCGCTCCATGCGCGCGCGGATGATCTCGCGCAACAACGTCATTTCCTGCGTCCACGAGGGCGAATCGAGATATACCAGCAGCTCATTGGACTCGGGCAGGTAGCGCAGACCCGTCACATGCCGCCCCTCGCGCGTGCCCGAGCACACCGCGTTCCACGCGCGATAGACCGCACGCGACTCCTCGGCGGCCTCCATCTGCGCACGGCGCTCGGGGGTCGCCGACGCCAGGATGCGCTGGCGCTCTGCGTTCAAAAAGCCGCTGAAGGCGACCGTCTCGCTCTCGCGCTCGTAATTAGCACGTCTCACCCATGCTCACCACCTTGGCTCGATCAAGCAGGTCATCGGTAAAGTACCCCAGGTTGGTCGTGGTTATGACCGTCTGGATATCATCGCCAATCAGCCGCAGGAAAGCGCCGCGACGCTCGCCGTCGAGCTCGCTCATCACGTCGTCCAAAAGCAGCAGTGGGGCGGTGCCAAGGACATCGCGAGCCACGGCCACCTCGGCCACCTTCCAGGACAGCACCAACGTTCGCTGCTGTCCTTGGCTGGCAAACGAACGAGCGGAGCGACCCGCCACGGTAAATTCAATCTCGTCGCGATGCGGTCCCACCAACGTCACGCCGCGGCGAATTTCCTCGTCGGCGTGCTCATCAAGGGCGGCCAGCATGCGCTCGTACGCCCAGCCCTTCAGCTCTTCGCGATTCTCGACCTGGGGCAAATCCCCCAGCGTGGACGCATAGGACACGTTGGCGGCCTCACCGGACGCCACTTGCCCGTAGGCAGCGCGCACATGGCCCGCCAGCCGGTCGAGCAGGGCCAACCGGTGCACGAGCAGGGCCGAGCCCGCGCGGGCAATCGATTCGTTCCACGCGCCGAGCATCTCGCGGCAGCACCAGGTCTCCTTGAGCAGGGCGTTACGCTGGGTCACGCAGCGCCCATAGGTGTTCGCAAGATCGGCATAGCGTGCGCTCAGTTGCATGCCAAAGTCATCGAGGGCGGCGCGGCGCACACTGGCGCCTCGCTTAACCATGTCCAGATGGTCGGGGCAAAACAGCACACTCGGCAGAACCCCGCGCACACCAGCGGCAGAGCATCTCTTGCCGTTGCGGCTAAACGAGCGCTTACCGTCCTCCGCGCTCAATCCCATATCAAGCACGCGGCCGTCGCCCTCGAGCCTCAGCTCGATCTTGCACGAGCCCACGCCGTCATGGACGAGCTCCGCTGCGGTCGGATGCCTAAACGAGGCGCCGCTCGTCAGCAGCTGCAGGGCCTCTATGAGATTGGTCTTTCCCGCCGCGTTGGGTCCTGCAAGTATCGTCACGCCCTCGTCCAGGGCAAGGCGATAGCTATCGAAGCTGCGGTAGTGCGCGACGGAAAGATCGCGGGCGAACATGGTCATAGCGCAGCGCTAGATGCGGACCGGCATGACCAGGTACAGGTAGTTGATCTTATCGTAGGACTTAAAGATGCCCGCCTGCGAGTAGCTCTTGAGCTCCAGCGTGATCTCCTTCTCCTTGGACAGGGCATTGAGGCAGCCGAAGATGTAGTGGTAGTTGAAGGCGATGGTACCTGACTCGCCCTCGGCCTCGACATCGATCGTCTCCTGCGCAAGGTCCTGGTCATTGGAAATGGAGGACAGGCCCATCTGCCCGTTCTCGACATCGATCTCGAACTTGACGGCGGGGTTGGCGCTCGCAATAACGGCCACGCGCTTGAGGGCGGCGTTAAAGGCGGCGACGTCGATCTTGACGCTCGTCACGCACGAATCGGGGATGAGCTGCTTGTAGTTGGGGTACACGCCCTCGATACGACGCGACACGTAGGTGGTGTTGCCGGCCTCGAAGACGACCTGGGTGTCGGTAGCCCCGATCATGATGGTCGCCTGGCTGGCCATGATGTTCAGCGCGTCGTTAAAGGCGTCAGCCGGAACGTTGAGCTCAAAGGAGCCCTCGAGGGTCGAGGTCTCGACCTGCGTATCGCACACGGCCAAGCGGAAGGAATCGGTCGCCACCAGGCGTACGGTGTTGTTCTCGACCTTCATGTGCACGCCGCCCAGGATGGGGCGGGCCTTGTCGGTCGAGGTGACGCGCCACACGCGGCCGACCATTTCGGACAAGACATCGGTCGGCAGCTCCACGGCACTCTCGATGGCATAGGCCGGAAACTCGGGAAAGTCATTGGCATCGAGTGTGTTCAGGCGGAACGAACTCTTCTCGCAACCAATCAGCACCTGGCGCTCAGACAGCTCAAAGGTGACCGGGGCATCGGGGAGGGTCTTGGTGATATTGGAGAGCATCTTACAGGGGATAACCATCTCGCCCTCTTCTTCGACATGCGCCGCGATGCGATGACGGATCGAGATGGTGTAGTTAGAGGTCTGGAATTCCAAGATGCCGTCTTGCGCCTTAACGAGCACGCCCGACAGGATGGGAAGGGTGGATGCCGAAGCGACACCCTTCATAACGACGCCGATGGCTTGTGTAAGCGAGCTCTGGCTGACGGTGAACTTCATCTTTTAATACCTTTCTATAGATATAAATATCTTAATAATAGTAATAGCACTGACGAAACTGTTGATTACTCCCAAAGACGCAGGTCAGACCCAAAAAGAGAATCGACAGCAACCTGTGTGCAACAGGGGTGGTTTTCCACGTTCAAAACCTGCGCAAAACTTTTCATCAACGCGGGTTGGGTTTTAGACACCTTATGCCCGTGGTTTCGACAAGTTTTCAACAGGTGTCTCTATTTCCCTACGAGCGCAGTGTAATTTTATCGCGCAGCGACTTGAGGTCTTCGGTGACGGTGCGGTCTTCCTGGATCATCTTCTGGACCTTTTTGTAGCTTGTGCTGACGGTCGAGTGGTTGCGGTTGCCAAATTCGGCGCCCACCGCCGTGGTCGTCATCTCGCACATCTCGATGGCCAGATAGATGGCAATGTGGCGTGCCTTGGCGATATTGGCGTTGCGTCGCGGGCCGATGAGCTCCTCGTGCGTCACGCCGTACTGCTCTTCGATGACGGATTGAACCGTCTGGACGTTGATCTTTTTGGCCGATGTGTCGAAGTACTGGCTGGCGATGGCGTCGATATCGTCAAAGGTGAGCTCCCCGCCCTCGCGCTCGCGGTCGCCCGCCTCGCCGGCGCAGCGCTCGCAAAAGCTCTCGAGTTCGCGGATGTTGGTGCCCGAGACCTCTGCCATGTGTTTAAAGTGCTCGTCGGTCAGGTGCCCGCCGTCGCCCCCGTAGGCCGCCAGTAACGAGTCGTCGCCTGCCTCGGGAGCGGCGACGATGGTGTTCTCGTAATAGCGCTGCAAGATCTTGTATTTCATCTCGTAGCTGGGCTCTGCGACCAGGCAGAGCATGCCGGCGTTGAAGCGGCTGGTCAGACGCTCGTCCATGCTCAGGTCCTTGGGGGCGCGGTCTGCCGCGATGACGACCTTCTTGTTGTTGCGGATGAACTCGTCCATGAGCTGGAAAAAATAGTCCACGCTCGCGCGCTTGCCGATGATGTTTTGGATGTCATCGATGATGAGCACGTCTACGCCGTGGTACGCCTGCATGATGGGGGCGTTGCTCTTCTTTTGGCGGTCGAACTCGGTCATCAGGTCGTCCAGATATGCCTGGGAGTTGGCGTACTTCACCTTGATCTCGGGCGACTTCTCGGCGAGCTCGTTTTTGATGGCAAGCAGCAGGTGCGTCTTGCCCAGGCCCGATTTGCCGTAGATGAACAGCGATGTGCACGTGCCGCGTTCGTCCGCGAGGGCGGCAAACTTGAGTGCCGAGCGATAGGCATGGCTGTTCTCGGGGCCGTAGACAAAGTTCTCAAAGGTAAATTTTGAGTTCGCGGCGAGTGGGGCTCCATCCGTATTCTGCTCGGCCGGCACGGTCGGTGCTGGCATGGGTGAAGCAGGGGTCGCAGCTTGCGTGGATGTAGTCGGCGTTCCGCCCTTCATCTGGTTCATCATGCGACGAAAATCATCGGCCGAGAGCGTGTTCTTGATTGCAATGCCCGAATCCGTGCCCGCCGCTGCGTCGTGAGCGATGGGCATGTGCGTGACGGGCGCGTTCGTTGACGTCGCCGCCGCGGTCGGCAACGGTGTCATGGTTTCACGGGAAACATCGCCGTGCTGGTGCTCGATTGTCGGCACGGCGCCCGCGCCGGCCGGCGCCGCCGGGGAAGTAGCGGGAGCCGTGGCGGGCGCCGTCGCGGCAGCGGATTCGGCCGTTGCGCCTTGCGGTGCCACGATATCGAGCGCAATCGGCGCAAAGGCGATTTCTTCCAGATAGGCCTCAATAGTCGGCTGATGCTTTTTGAGCTGCGCGATGGCAAAGCGCGAGGGTGCCTCGATCGTGAGCGTGTCTTCGGTCAGGCTTATGGCTCGCGATTGCCCCAGCATGTTGATGAGGCGTGCATCTTGGCCGTCGCGCTGGCAAAAGGCGATGGCATCCCCCAGGATGATGCTTGCTTCCTCGTCCACTGTCTCTCCCGTTCTTTAGCTCTGAGCTCGCACGCGAGCGGCGCCGAGTTCGGTCAGATGGTATTTCTGGCCATGCTTGATGACCAAGCCGGCCTGCGCCAAGTCATTGAGCGTGCGTGACCAAGTGGGGGCCGAGTTTCCAAACGCCCTCGCCAGATCGGTAGCACCGCACGCTTGATTTTGCGCCAGATAGCCCAGCGCGGCGTTGCCGCGATCGCTTACGAACACGTCCGGTTGTGGCTGCGCATACTGATTTGCTGCATTAGGATACATCATTTGAGCTGCTGGTTGTTGAGAACTCTGCATGGGCGGCATTTGCTGTTGAAAACTTTGGGGCCACTGTTGGTAAGGCTGCGGAGGCATCTGCTGGGCCCAGGGGTTGTACTGCTGCTGCGGCATCTGCTGGTACGGCTGCTGATATCCCTGCTGGTACTGCTGCGGGAACTGCTGGCCATACCCCAGTGGCGGCATCTGCTGATATGGATATCCCTGATGGTACGGCTGATAGCCCATTTGTTGGCCACCCGGTGCCCCCGTCGCCTGCTGCATTGCTGCTGCATCCTGATCCGCCAGCGGCATGGCCTCTGGCATGTTTGGCGGCATCGACATCGATGCCGCCTGGGGCTCTTGTGTAGGAAGCATTCCGGGCTGCTGCATCTGCCCCACGGGGGGCTGCATCTGCTGCGTTGCCATGGGCTGCTGCGCAAAAGCTCCCGGCAGGGGATATGTGGACTGCTCCGTCTCGGGCCGCACGGCAGCACCGCGTCCGCCGGCACGCTCGATTTCCTGCACGCGCTTGGGGTCCAGACTTACCGTAACCACGGTGCCGCTGCCCATGTTGTCCTCGATGGACACGGCGCCGCCGGCGTTTTCCAAATACTCCTGCACCATGGGAAACCCTGCTCCGGTTCCACGGATATAGCGCTTCATCTTGCTGTTTGCGCTGGTAACGCCAAAGTCGAAAGCGCGTTCCTTGTCGTCGATACCGGGTCCTTGATCAGCAAAGCGGATGGTGTCCCCGCCGTCCAGAATCGAGATGATGGGCTCGGCAAAGTGCGCGTGGATAAAGTTTTCGACAATCTCGCGGATGACCATGAGCGAGATATGGCCACCTTGTTCTTTCATGCACTGGTAGACGGTGTTGGTCGTCTCTTCCAAATACGTGCGGACATCTTGCGGATCAATGACGATCACACGCGGTGTCGACAACATGTCGTCATAGACGGCGATGCGCGCGGCGTACATGGCTTTTGGCGCCTGCGTGGTCGTCTGCTCGCCTTCGTCACGCTCTTCGCGCACGCCGGTGATGTGCTCGTTGTCGGGTGCCGGGTCTCCGGAATCGACCATGGTGTAAAAGTCGTCAGACATGCCGCTCGCAATCGTTCAAAAGGTTTCGAATAAATAGTAGCTCACCGTGCAATGTTTCTCATCTTTCGACAACTTTTCAAAACCTGTTGAAAACCTTGGAAAACGGGCGAAAAGTTCTCAACATTGCCAACATGACCTGTTGAAAACTCGATGAAATATCGTGAAAAGTTGTTATGCACCGCAAAATTCGGTTGAGCTTATGGGGGAACCGTGTGAACTACGCAACCTTTTACCTTTGATTTCTTGACATTTGAACATTGATTTCCCTACAATCTTCAAGCTCACGTGTCTATATCTGCGTCCGCGCTCCCGCGGACACTCGAAATGCAGCAGGAGGAACTTAAGATGAAGCGTACGTATCAGCCTAATAAGCGTAAGCGTGCCAAGACCCATGGCTTCCGTGCCCGTATGGCCACCAAGGGTGGTCGTGCCGTGCTCGCCCGTCGCCGCGCCAAGGGCCGCAAGCGTCTCACTGTCTAGCAGCGATACACACATCTCGCATGAAGACTATTAAGTCTCGGCAAGATTTCGAGCATGTGTTCAGTCAGGGGCGTCGTTTCAATCACCCTCTGATTCGAATGACCATATGTGAATCGGTTGGCGAAGGCGACTCCGGAAGGGTCGCCTTCGTTGGTGCTAAACGGCTCGGTTGTGCTGTCGTGCGCAACCGTTCTAAGCGTGTGATGCGCGAGGCCGCCCGCAGCTGCGGATTTCCCGTTGCGGGTTATGACATCATCTTGTTCGCAACTCCCAAGACGAGGGATTCCTCGCCGCAGGAGATGGACAAGGCATTGCGTTCGCTTATGAAACGCGCCGGCGTTGCCGGGGAGGAGCGATGAGCAATCACGTTTTGCGACGTGTTGCCATCGCTCCTATTCGCATATATCAACAGGTTATTTCGCCCTTATTGCCTGACGCCTGCATTTATTACCCAACGTGCTCGCAATACGCCATCCAGGCGATTGAGAAGTACGGTGTTTTGAGAGGCTGCTGGCTTGCCGTGAGGCGCATCGCTCGCTGCAATCCCCTGCACGTCGGCGGTTATGACCCTGTGCCCTAGCGGGCACTCGCTATCGGAGGAAAACTTACATGTGGGATTGGATCGTTAACATCCTTTTCGAGCTGCTCAAGCTCATCCAGACCTTTGCGGTCGACTGGGGCCTGTCCATCATCATCCTGGTGGTCATCATCCGTCTGCTGCTGACGCCGCTTATGCTCAAGTCGACCAAGTCGACGGCTCGCATGCAGGTGCTGCAGCCCAAGATGCTCGAGATCCAGGAGCGCTATGCCGACGATCCCCAGCGTCAGGCCGAGGAGATGCAGAAGTTCTACAGCGAGAACAAGTTCAACCCGATGGCTGGTTGTCTGCCGCTGTTGATTCAGATGCCTGTCCTGTTCGCCCTATTTACGCTGCTGCGTAACCTGCCGGACTACTTTAACGACGGCACGTTCTCGTTCTTTAATATTCTACCCGACCTGACCACCACGCCGAGTGCCTCCTTTGCCGATGGCTTTATGGTCGCGCTGCCTGCGCTGGTCTGCCTGATCCTGTTCGCTGTCCTGACCCTGATTCCGCAGCTCTATATGTCGCGCAACCAGACCGGCCAGCAGGCTCAGAGCATGCGTATGATGGCCGTTGTCATGACGGTCATGATGCTTTGGATGGGCTGGAGCCTTCCCGTTGGTGTTCTGCTGTACTACGACGTCTCGTCTGCTTGGCAGGTTATCCAGCAGATTTTTGTGACGCAGAAGGTCATCGACAAGGCGAAGGCCGATGAGGAGGAGCGCCTTAAGAACGCGCCGCTGCAGGTTGAGGTCACTCGTCGCGAGAAGAAGCCGCGCCCGCACAAGAAGAAGTAGTGGGATATCAATCTTATTTAGGTACCTAACTTTTGGAGTACGTTATGTCTGAAGAGATCATCGAGGATATGCTTGAGGAGGTTGCCCCGCAGGTCGCGGGCGATTATCCCGAGATTGCACAGCGCTACAAGGCTGGTGAAGAGCTGACCGACGAGGAGCTCGACACCATTGCCGATGTCGCGATTTCCATCCTGCGTTCCATCCTTTCGCACTTCGATGCCGCCAACTCTCCTATCGATGAATATGAAGGCGATGAGGGCGAGTTGATTCTGGATGTAACTGCTCCTGATCTTGCTGTTCTCATTGGTCGCCATGGACGTACGCTTGATGCCCTTCAGGTTATGTTCTCTCTGCTGGTTAGCCGTAAGCTCGGCTTTAGGTATCCGGTTGTCGTCGATGTTGAGGGTTACAAGAGCCGTCGTCAGGACAAGGTTGCCGCTATGGCTCAGTCTGCTGCCGAGCGTGCAATCCGTACTCATAAGAGCGTTTCCCTGCCGCCCATGAATGCCTATGAGCGCCGACTGGTTCACATTGCGCTTCGTGGTAATGATGCAGTCGATACACATTCCGAGGGTTCTGACCCTGATCGCCATGTGGTAATTGTTGCTCGTTAATCCACTCGAGCTTATGATAAGGGGACGTGGTTTCCACGTCCCCTTTTTTTGTCAAAAGTTCTCGATACACTGATTTTTGTCAGAAAGGAGCTTTCGTTGTTAGTACTTACTGATCAGCAGGCTGACAAGATGTTGAGTCGTCTAACTTCTTATTGCAAAGAGTATTCCTTGAGCGTAACTGATGTTGAGCTGAGGAACTGTATTCAGCATTTGGATTTGGTTCTGGAAAAAAATAAGACAACCAATCTTACCCGTATTCTTAACGTAGAAGATGCTGTAGTACTTCATATCCTCGACTCGCTTGTTTTGCTTCCCTATATCAATAAGGCTCCTGAGGGAGCTTTGCTCGATATGGGAACAGGTGCGGGCTTCCCTGGTATTCCTTTAACCATAACCACGCATCGTAAAGCTACTTATATTGACTCTGTTGGGAAGAAGGTTGATGCTGTCAATTCTTTTGTTGATGCTCTTGGATTGAAACATGCTGATGCGGTTCATGATCGCCTTGAAGAATATGCTCGAAGCCATAAGAAGCAGTTTTCTGTCGTAACCGCCCGTGCACTGGCTCCTCTACCGATTCTTGTTGAGTATGCGGCTCCGTTCATTAAAGACGGAGGGCTATTTGTTATCACCAAGGGTAATCCTTCGTTTGAGGAGCTTGCTTCCGGCATGTCAGCAGCTAAGATTTGTGGCTTCACTTTGCTTCTGAATGACGCAATCGATTTGCCTGAGGGCTTGGGCCACAGGGAGTTTATTGTATTTCAGAAGAGTCATCCAGCATCCGTTTCATTGCCTCGTGCAAATGGCATGGCAAAGAAGAATCCGCTTGCCTAGATGTTTCACGTGAAACATAATGGATACTAACAACTTGCAGTGTTTCACGTGAAACATGGCGGTTGATATCGAATCGGAATGTTTCACGTGAAACATCCTCCGTTTGACAGCTTTAATACACACCAGGAGGGACCGTGGGATTTCGCGACGTTAAGCGTTCTAAGAACGCAAAAGACACGCGTATCATTGCAATCATCAATCAAAAAGGCGGCGTCGGTAAGTCAACGACGGCTGTAAACCTTGCAGCAGCACTGGGTGAGCAGGGTCGTAAGACACTGATTGTCGATTTTGATCCGCAGGGAAACAGTACCAGTGGGTTTGGAATTGAAAAAGAAGACCTTGATCACTGCATTTATGATGCATTGTTGAATGATGTGCCGGCAGAATCGCTTGTTCTTGATACAAATTGCAAAAAGGTATTCGTAATTCCAGCTACGATTCAGCTTGCAGGTGCCGAAATTGAGCTCGTAAGCGCAATTGCTCGTGAAACCCGCCTCAAAGATTTGCTTGAGCCGATTCAGGACGAGTTCGATTTTATTTTCATTGACTGTCCTCCTTCGCTCGGCCTGCTTACTATCAATGCCTTGACCGCAGCAGATAGCGTTTTGATTCCAATCCAGTGTGAGTATTACGCACTCGAGGGCGTTACGAAGCTGCTTGAGTCAATGAAGATGGTCAAATCACGTCTGAATAAGGGCTTAGACACCTATGGCGTGCTTATGACCATGTATGACTCACGTACTTCTTTGTCGAATCAGGTTGTTGAGGAAGTTCAATCGTACTTTGGTGATAAGGCGTTTAAGACGCTGATTCCCCGTACGGTTAAAATCTCTGAAGCTCCGTCTTTTGGAGAACCGGTAATTACCTATGCACCTCAAAATAAGGGTGCAAAAGCGTATATGAACCTTGCAAAAGAGGTGATCAAGCGTGCCTAGTGCAAAGAAACGTGGTGGATTGGGACGCGGACTCAATGCTTTGGTCTCAGAGGCTGAGTATGAGACCGGTGGTTCTGCTGCATCTGCTTCAAATGCCGCATCTGAAACAAAACTACCTATTGAGGATATCGTTCCCAACCCTAATCAACCGCGAATTCACTTTAATGAAACTGAACTTCGCGAGTTGAGCGAGTCAATCCAAGAACATGGCGTTCTGCAGCCGCTCTTGGTTCGCAAGCATGGAAACGGCTATGAGATCATCGCTGGTGAGCGTCGTTACCAGGCGTCAAAGCTTGCTGGTCTTGAGGAACTGCCTGTCATCATTAAAGATGTTAATGATGAAGAGATGCTGGCTCTTGCTCTTATCGAAAACCTTCAGCGTTCTGATTTGAATCCCGTCGAAGAGGCTAAGGGCTATCGCCAGCTCATCGATGCTAGCGGTATGACCCAGGAGGCATTGTCGAAGGCCGTAAGCAAGTCACGCTCTGCAATTACAAACTCGCTGCGCCTTCTCGATCTCCCCGAAGTAGTTCAGCAGATGATTTTTGAGGGTAAACTTACTGCTGGTCACGCACGTGCGATTCTTGCAGTTCCCTATGAGGGTGCTCGAATTCGACTTGCAGAGAAGGTTGTTGCGGAGGGCCTTTCCGTAAGAGCGACAGAAAATCTTGCTCCATTGTTTTCTGCCGGAGAGACACCTAAGACGCCGCGGCCCGCAACGCCGCAGTCTTTTAAAAAGGCTGCGCGTGTACTTCGTCAGGTATTTAATACCAACGTGCGTGTGAAGAGCTCGCGTGGAAAGAATAAGATTGAGATTGAGTTTAAAGACGAGGAAGAGCTCTCTCGTATTCTTGGTGAAATGATTCAGTTTGATCAAGGAGGCCAAGATGAGGAATAAGATTATTACTGCGATTGCATTGGTGACGACTGTCGCGGCTGGTGCCTTTGCTGGCTATAAGATCGCGACAGACGATGAACTTCGAGGTCGTTTGCTTCGTGGAGCGCAAGATATCGTTGATACATCCAAGAAGAAAATGGATGTTATGACAGAAGATGTTGCCATGCGCACTGCTCAGGTAACGAAAAATCCTAAGATTAATCAAGGTTGGGTTAGCAACCAATGGGAAAATGTAGGCTATTAGGTACCTAACAATTACTTTGCATATTTTGAGGGGCCCTTGTCTGATTCATGAGACATGGGCCCCTTATTTTGTCCGTAAAAAATGGGAAAGGTAGCAGCTGGTCCAAAATTGAGGTCAATAAATGAAACGGCCCCGGTTGCATATCCTGCAACCGGGGCCGTTCGATGTTTCACATGAAACGTTTTGGAGTGCGACTCCCCTATGCGTTCTTCTGAACTTTGAAGCGCTGTTTCAGCTGTCCGCAAGCGGCGTCAATATCGTTACCACGGGAGTTACGAATCGTGGTCTCGATGCCACGGGACTCAAGACGACGCTGAAGATCCTCAACCTTATGAATCGGCGACGGCTTGAGCGGGCTGCCCTCGATGTCGTTAAGTTGAATCAGGTTAACGTGGCACAGCGTTCCCTCGCAGAAGTCGCAGAGTGCCTGCATCTCGGGATTCGTATCGTTGACGCCTTCGATCATGGCATACTCATAGGTCGGGCGGCGGCCGGTCTTCTCGGTGTAGAGCTGAAGCGCTTCGTGAAGGCGAAGCAGCGTGTACTTCTTGACACCGGGCATGAGCTTATTGCGCGTCGACTGGATGGCGGAATGCAGGGAAACGGCAAGCGTGAACTGCTCGGGGATATCGGCAAATTTGCGAATACCGGGAATAACGCCGCTGGTAGAGACGGTGAGGTGGCGAGCGCCGATACCGATGCCATCGGGGTCGTTGAGGATACGCAGTGCCTTGAGAACCTCGTCGTAGTTGGCAAACGGCTCGCCCTGGCCCATGAAGACAACGCTTGTGGCACGCTCGCCAAAGTCGTTGGATACATGAAGCACCTGGTCGACGATCTCTTGAGCGGTCAGAGAGCGCTTGAGGCCGTTGAGACCGGTAGCGCAAAAGGCGCAGCCCATGCCGCAGCCTGCCTGGGTGGAAACGCAGACGGAAAGCTTGTTGCGACGGGGCATGCCGACAGTCTCGACGGAAATGCCATCGTGGTACTCGAGCAGATACTTGCGCGAGCCATCTTTGGAAACCTGCTTGGTGAGTTCAGTCGGCGTATCAAAGGCAAAAGCCTCTTTAAGCTGCTCACGGAAAGCCTTGGGGAGGTTGGTCATATCGTCAAACGAACAAACGTTCTTCTCAAAGACCCATTCGATGAGCTGCTTCGCGCGGAAGGCGGGCTGGCCAAGTTCGGCCACGAGCTCGCGAATATCGTTTTGGCTCAAGTCGCGAATGTCCTGAGATTTAGTCCTGGGATTCATGGAAGCCTTTCGATTTTGGGGAAACGTAGAGGGTATCGCTACAATATGGTATCAGCTGCAGAAATTATAGAGGAGGAGTCTGCCCATGCCGGGTAAAAGCCTAGAGAACATGCACGTAGCGGTCTTGGCGGGCGGTCATTCCGCTGAGCGCGAGATCTCGCTCAATTCGGGAAAGAACGTCGTGGCGGCCCTGAAGGAGGCCGGCTACACTTCGGTGAAGCTGCTCGACACGGCTGCCGATGATTTTATGGTAACCATGGCGACCGGTGGTTTCGACGTGGCATTTATCGCCATGCACGGCGCCGGCGGTGAGGATGGTGCCATGCAGGGTGCCATGGAGACCCTGGGTATCCCCTACACAGCCTCGGGCGTGCTTGCCAGCGCCTGCGGTGCCGACAAGGAGGTCTCTAAGCTCCTGTACGCCAAGGCAGGCATTCCCATTGCCCCCGGCCTCGCGCTCGAGGTGGGCGATGAAGTCGATATCGATCATATCGTCGAGGTTTGTGGCGAGCGCTGCTTTGTGAAGCCGGCCGTCAACGGTTCCAGCTATGGCATTTCCCTGGTCCATGAGCCCTCCGAGCTGCCCGCGGCAATCGCCAAGGCGTTTGAGTACGGCGACAAAGTGCTGGTCGAGAAGTGCATCGAGGGTACCGAGATCACCGTCGGCGTATACGGCGAAGATGACGTGCGCGCCCTGCCGATTGTCGAGATTCGTAAGCCCGAGGACTGCGAGTTCTATGATCTGGACGTGAAGTATGTCGACCCTACGGATATCCATCGCATTCCGGCGCAGATTTCACCCGAGAATTACGCTCGCGCTCAGGAACTTGCCTGTGCCGCTCACAAGGCCCTCGGTTGCCTGGGTATCTCGCGCAGCGACTTTATTGTGAGCGAGGACGGCCCCGTTATCCTCGAGACCAATACCATTCCCGGCATGACCGATACGTCGCTGTATCCGGATGAGATCCGCCACACCGACGACATGACGTTCCCGCAGGTCTGTGACAGCCTGATCCGTATGGGCCTTCGTCGAGCGGGCATTGCATGCTAATCGAGGACGCGGTTTCGTCAGGAACGCCGCAGTTTGTCATCGACTCCTATGCCACGCTTGCCGACCGCGCCAAAACGCAGTCCTTCGGCCTTATCGAGGAAGTTGTGATTGTCCTCGATACCGAGACCACGGGTCTTTCGGTGCAGGACAACGAGCTGATCGAGATCTCGGCGGCCCGTCTTTCGGGCCGCGAGGTCATCGACCGCTTCGATACCTTCGTGCATCCCAAGCAGCTGATTCCCGCCGAGATTACCGAGCTCACGAGCATTACAAATGCCGATGTGGCAGATGCCCCGTCGGCGGTTGAGGCCGTCGCCGCTCTCGCCGATTTTGTCGGTGGCTGTCCGGTGATCGCACACAACGCCACGTTCGACCGCTCGTTTATCGAGTCGGTCAAAGGCGGCGTCAACGTGAGCGATATTTGGATCGATTCGCTGGCGCTGTCGCGCATCGCGCTTCCGCGCCTGGCCTCTCACAAGCTGTCTTTTATGGCCGATCTGTTTGGCTGCGACTCGGTATCACACCGTGCCAATGCCGACGTCGACGCCCTGTGTGGCGTATGGCGCGTGTTGCTCGTGGCGCTCACCAACTTGCCCCAGGGCCTCATGGCGCGCCTAGCCGACATGCATCCGGACGTGCCTTGGTCCTATCGTCCTATCTTCTCGTTCTTGGCAGGGCAGAACCCTGGTTCTATCTTCTCTCTCAGCGCCGCTCGTGCTGACGTTCTCAAGGCCGATCGCGCCGACGATCGCGTTGATGCGGACGAGCTACCGGTCCTTAAGATGCCGAGTCGTGAGGAGATTGAGGCAGACTATGCGCCAGGTGGCCTGGTCAATCGCATGTATCCCACCTACGAGCCGCGTGATGAGCAGATCGCGATGGCGCTCGAGGTCCGCGATGCGCTGGTCACGGGCACTCATCGAGTAATTGAGGCAGGCACAGGCGTCGGCAAATCGATGGCCTATCTGGTGCCTTTTGCCGAGGCAGCACGCCGTAACAACATCACGGTTGGTATTGCGACCAAATCGAACAATCTTGCCGACCAGCTCATGTACCATGAGCTGCCAAAACTTGCCGAGCAACTGGACGGTGGTCTGTCGTTTTGCGCTCTCAAGGGGTATGACCACTATCCGTGCCTGCGCAAGCTTGAGCGCATGAGCCGCGGCCAGGTCGAGATTACCACCAAGCGCGATCCGGCGGATACGCTCACGGCGGTCGCGGTCATTATGGCGTACGTCTGCCAATCGGCCGATGGCGACCTCGACTCGCTCGGCATTCGGTGGCGCAGCGTCAACCGCCCCGACTTTACGACGGCCTCGCGCGAGTGTGCTCGCCGCCTCTGCCCGTTTTTCCCTGATAAATGTTTGGTCCACGGCGCTCGCCGTCGTGCGGCGCATGCCGATGTGGTGGTCACCAACCATTCCCTGCTGTTCCGCAATGTCGCGGCCGAGGGCAGGATTTTACCTCCGATTCGTCATTGGGTAATCAACGAGGCCCATTCCATCGAGCGCGAGGCGCGCCGCCAGTGGGCGCGCGTGGTGTCGGCGGACGAATCACGCGTTCTGTTTGAGCGCCTGGGTGGCTCGAGCACCGGCGCGCTAAGCCAGGTTTCCCGTGATTTGGCAACCTCCGAGGGCTCTACGCTCTATCTGGGCCTTACTGCCAAGGCGACGTCGACGGTTGCGCGCGCGAGCATGGCGATCGCCGACGTGTTCGATGGAGTACGCGAGCTCGGCCGCCGTGCCCGTGGGAGTTATGACAATGCCAATCTGTGGATTGGCCCCGAGCTGCGCGAATCAGACGACTGGCATGATTTCTTACAGTCGGCCTACACTGCCATCGCCGCATTGGAACAAGCTGACAAGAGCGTCGACGCGCTGGTGCAAGCCGTCGCCGCCGACAAGCCCGAGGTTGTTGTCGACCTGGGTGATATCTCGCGCCGCCTGCACGAGCTGGCCGAGAACCTCAAACTCATCATTGATGGCACCGATGAACACTACGTGTATTCGCTGCAGGTCAATCGCAGGCTGCGTGCCGGCGGAGAGTCGATGACCGCAGAGCGCATCGACATTGGCGAGGCCTTGGCAACCGAGTGGCTGCCCGAGGTTCACACGGCTATCTTTGCCTCAGCGACCATGACGGTGTCCAAAAGCTTTGAGCACTTCAACCATGCTGTCGGGCTCGATCGCATCGGTGCTTCAACGTCGTCATCGCTGCACTTGGATTCGAGCTACGACTTCGATTCGAACATGGCTGTAGTCGTTGCGGGCGATATCCCCGATCCGCGCGATCGTGAGAGCTATCTTACGGCGCTCGAGCGCGTACTGGTCGACGCCCATCTTGCCATGGGCGGATCGGTGCTCACGTTGTTCACCAATCGGCGCGACATGGAGGACCTATACGCCCGCGTTGAGCCCAAGATGGCCCGTGCGGGTCTGGAGCTCAACTGCCAGCAGCGCAACTCATCTCCTCGTCGCCTGCGCGACCGGTTTATCAACGAACCGACCTCGTCGCTTTTTGCACTCAAGGCCTTCTGGGAGGGGTTTGATGCCAGCGGCGAGACGCTGCGCTGCGTCATCATTCCCAAGTTGCCGTTCTCAAGCCCCACGGACCCGCTCTCGTGCGAGCGCAACCTGCGCGAAGACCGCGCATGGGCGCGCTATTCGCTGCCCGAGGCGGTGCTCGAGGTTAAGCAGGCCGCGGGGCGTTTGATTCGCTCGTCGACCGATAGCGGTGTGCTGATCTTGGCAGATCCTCGCCTGGTGACGAAGGGCTATGGCAAGAAGTTCTTAACGTCGCTGCCCACGAGCTCCTACCAGCGCATCGAATCGGCGCAGATCGGGCACTATCTACAGCTGTGGCGTGCACGCCACGAGCGGCGGCGCTAAAGCGGACAGACGAGGGTTTTTGCCATATCGCACAGACGCTTTGACAGGGCGGGGTCATCCAAGATGCGGATGGCTCCGCCCGCTGCGATTATCTGGCTCAGCAGCCAACGCTCGGAGCCGTAATGTACGGTTGCCGTTGCCATGTCTGTCCCGCTGCGCTCGATTAGGGTGATGCCGGCCCAGTCCAGATGCTCCGCCATATCGAATGGCATCAAGAGCTTTGCGCTACGCTGCGTCCGGGCAAGGGAATCGTGGAGGGATGCAACGTCCGGTACGTGAGGCACGACGGAGTCTTCCGTCAAGGCGAGTCCCTCGATTTTATCCATGCGATAGGTGCGCTGCTCATCGACCGCGATGTCCCAGGCAATCAGGTATGTTTGGTCGCCGTTTGCCGTAATGCGCAAGGGGTCGACCAGACGCTCGCGTGGCCGTGCATCGTCCATCGAGCGATACGAGATACGGCAGCGAACGCCGTCCTGAATGGCGCAGCTCAGCTGCTGCCAGTGCGACCCGTGGCTGACGGTGTCAGAGACACGCTGGTTATAGCCGAGCTCTTCGGGTAGAAGAGCGTGTCGAATTCGAGCCGCCGCCTGGGGCTCGATCCCCAACGATTCAAGTTCGTGGTTGAGCACAGCGCCCTCGGCGGCACTCAGACGCAGCGGTAGCACACGCCCGGCGTCACCGGTGAGGACCACACGCTCGCCGTGGCATTCGCAGATGATGCGCGCACCCGATTCTCGGTCCGCGAGCGTCGAGACGATCTCGAGAATCTCGTCGAGCGACACCCCCGTGATGTCAAAGCGACTGCAAATCTCAGTTCGTGTCATGCCGCTCTCGCCAGCGGCGTAGAGGGCCTCAATGATGTCGATGGCGCGCGAGAGCCTCTGCTCGCTGGTGAGTTTACGCACGGGCATGCTCGTGCACCGTCCTTTCAATGAGGTGGTTCCACGCCTGTTTGAGCGATTTGGGGACCACGGGCCTCATGCCGTCCATGGCGTGGGCCATGCAAAATGAGGCGGCAGCTTCAAGGTCGCGCACGTCAACGGTCCAGGTCCATCCTGCATCGGTGTGTGCGAGCTCGCCTCGCCCGCGCGTGAGGCCGTTGATCATATCGATCTGCGTCTGAGGGGCGAACGAGAACGTAGCTGCAACGGGCGGTCGGTCGGCGAAATCGAATTCAAAGAACAGATAGTCGTTGAGATTGAAGTCCGCAGGGATGGCGTAGGCCTTCGAAGGACGCCAAGCGCGAACGATACGGTCGCAGCGGAATGTCCTGATGTCGTCGGTGACATTGTCGAGGCCGCAGAAGTACGCCACGCCCTCGCGTTCGAACATGCCGTAGACGCAGACGGTACGTTCTTTCTGCTCGCCGCGTCCGTTCTGATATAAAAATCGCAGCGCGCATCGCTCGGCAAAGGCGCTCCATACCGCATCGACGGTGGGAGAGCGGCGGATCGGTGCATCGTCCACCGCCGACATGCCGGTGAGGTAGGCAATCTTGGAGCGAATATCGGCAAGCGGCGCGGCAAAGGTGGATGAGCCGGCCGCTAGCGTCTGGTCGATGGCGTTGAGCAGGATATCGGCGTCGTCTGCGGTGATGAGGCCGCCTGCAGCAAACGTGTGCTCGCGGTCGATTGTCCACGAGCTTTCCTCGGTCTCCTGCGCACCGGCGGGGCGAACCTCCTTGATTAAGATGCCACGCTCGAGCAGTTTGTCACGATCGCGCCGAAACTTGCGCTTATCCGAGTCAATGTTGCCCGAGCCATATCCCAGGTCAGAATCCAAGACGATTTGCTCGGTCGTCAGCGGTTCGGGGGAGCTGTTGAGCACAAAGAAAAGATTGAGGACACGCTGAGCCGTTTTATCGAAACTTGGCTCCGAATTTCCCTTTTTAATTGTCGCGGTCGCGTCGCTTGCCGTCATAGAGTCCTCGCATGAGAAGGTGGTTTGCTGCCATGATTTTAGTCCGATATGGAGATTAGGCTATATCCTTGTCCGCTCGGGGCGTTAAGATGGCCCGAATTCGGTCGTTTGCGCTCGCTCGGGGTATACTTTCGACTATATACGGTTCTAATGTGCAAGCATTGGGCCTATTTGTCGGATTATGGATGTGGAGCGCACATGGCGAACACCCAGAACTATATTAACCACCTGCTGCAGAACACCGGCATTACGCCGGCATGCAGCGAAGAAGAGCGCTTGGCTGCCGAGGATATCGCTCAGATCTTCCGCAACCACGGCTTTGATCCCGAGGTTCAGGAGTTCAATGCCCCGGCGCCCAGTAGATTGGCATTTGCCGTTACTGGCATCCTTGCGTTTGCCGGCGCCCTGCTGATGGGCATCGGCGGCGGTATCGGCTTGGTCGGCACCTTGCTGGCCATTGTCGGTGCCGTGCTCTACGTGCTCGAGCGCACGGGCCACCCCGTGGTTTCGCGCCTGGGCAAGACGGGCGTGAGCCAAAATGTCATCGCCTACCACAAGGCCTCGGGCTCGCTTGCGTCTCCGCGCAACCGCCCGGTGGTCGTTGTCGCACACTACGACTCTCCCCGTGCTGAGCTGCTCGCCCGCGAGCCTTATGCTTCGTATCGTGCGCTCATTGCCAAGCTGTTGCCCGTTGCCACGGTTGCCCCCGCTGCCGTTGCCATCCTGCGTATCCTGCCGCTCCCCGGCGCGCTCAAGGTTCTGCTGTGGATTGTCGCGATCCTCGCTTCCCTCGTTGCACTTGCCAACGCGGCAAACATCATCTCTAACCGCCACATTCTTCCCTATACGTCCGGCGCGGTGTGCAACAAGTCTTCTGTCGCCGCTATGCTCGGCGTTATGGACAACGTTGCTCCCTTCCAGGGCGAGAACGAGTTTCCCGACGATGTTCCGTTCGATACCTATTTTGGGGAGCAGAAACGTCGTGCCGAGGAAATGGCGCGCGCGGCGGCGGAGTATGCCGCGGCCCAGCAGCAAAACGACTACGGCAACACCATCGAGTACGAAGAGCCTACCTACGCCGAGGACGAGTTCGGTCAGCCGATTGCTCCCGACGCTCAAACCGAGCCCGAACAGGGCGAGGCTTTCGACGAGCAGATCGAGGGCTTTGAGGGTGCGTCTGCCGACGAGACGCTGATTGGCGCCATCGTGCCCGAGGATCAGAATCAGGCTGTCCAGGCCGAAGAGTTCAATGACGAGGTTCCCGCTGCTGAGCCGGCGGAGGAGCCTGCCGCGGCCGAGCCCGAGCCCAAGCTCTATCGCAACGCCGCCGGCAACATTCGCTTTGGTTCGGATGCCATCCGTGCGCTCGGAATGCTTCCCGAGTCCTGCACGCTCGATTACGAGGAGGGCGAGGAGCCGACGTTTGAGCCCGAGCCTGCGCCCGTTGTCACTGCGGATGATGAGTCTGCCGCGGTTACCGCTGCCGTTGCCGAGCCCGAGGCGGTGTCTGCGATCGATCCCGCGGCAGGACTGGACATTTTGGCTCCCGCCGCGCCGGCGCAAGACGTTGCGGACGAGTCTGACGACGATTACGTTGAACAGCCGAGGCGCGTGTCTTACGAGAGCGATACTGATTTCTCTGCCGAGATTCCCGCGGCAACGCCCCATGCCGATATTGCATCCGCGTTCTCTTCGATTGGCGCCGGCGCTTCCAGCTTCTTTAAGGGTGCGCTTGCAAAGGGCAGGAAATTTGTCGACGATTTCGAGGAGAAGCGCGCTGCCGCACGCGAGGCCGCCGAGCAGGAGGCTATCGCTCAGCAGCAGGCAGCCGAGGCGGCACGTGAGCGCGCGGCGCAAGAGTTTGAGCAGAACGAGGCTATGCAGTCCGGGCCCGTCGACGCTGCCGAAGCTACGACGTCCTTTGAGTCCCAGCAACCGGCGTCCGCGGATGTTGTTGAGGCGACGACGTCTTTCGAGGCTCAACAGCACGTCGATAGCACCATGTCGTTTGATGCCGCGCAGTTCGATTCCACGATAACGTTTGAAAAGCAAGGCACCGCGATTGCCGAGCCCCTTCCTGTTTCCGATGAGCAGGGCGACGCGGCAGACGATGACGAGCCTATCGATACTGCCGAAATCCAAGATGCCGCCGAGGACGAGCCCGTCGAGGCCAACTCTGACGAAGAGCAATACGCAACAGCCGAGCAAGATGATTCGACCGAGGTCGAGCAGGAGGAAGTGCCTGCGGTTTCCGAGGCTCCCGAGACAGATGAGTCGAGGCCTTACTCCACGCAGATTTTCACCATGCCGACCCCGAGTGGTTCCGGTGCCACGGTTGCCGATGTTGCTCCCACCCAGGACGAAACGGTCGATTCCCTTATGGCCCAGATTTCCTCCCAGGCATCGCCGCGTCCGCAGATGAATGTTCCCGATCCGGCGTCAGCTCCGTCGCCTGCACCTTCCTCGTCTCCGCTGGCTTCGGTCCCCGATCCGTCGCTGCCGTCGATGAAGCAGGCAAACGTTGCGTCTCGCACGTCGCTGTTCGACCTTCCCGACCCCTCCGCACAGGTCAACGACCCCTTTGCTACCGCTCAGGGTCCCGAACCCACATCGGCACCCGTTGCGCCTCCTATGCCCGTTGCGTCGGGCGCTCAGCCGATCGAGACCATTTCGGCTCCCGCCCCGGCGGCCCCCAAGTCTCGCAAGCGCGGCCTGGGCGGCCTGTTCGGTCGTAAAAAGAAAAACGAACAGGACAGCATGAGTGATTGGCTGGGCGTCGAAGACGATTACGATGCCAAGAAGTCCGGTCGCGGCATCGGTTCGTGGGATAATTTCGAGGACGATAACGATGGCTGGAAGGGCGGCGCTACGTCTTCCGACGGCGCTTCCTCCGAAGATATGCTCTCGGCTGTCGCCTCTATGGGTGACGATGAGCTGCTCGGTCATGATATCTGGTTTGTGGCAACGGGCGCCTCGGATTGTGATGGCGCCGGTATGAAGGCCTTCTTGGCTTCGCATCGCGATAAGCTCCGCGGCGTATTTTTCATCAATCTTGAATCCGTCGGCGCCGGTAGGCTTTCGGTGGTGACGGTCGAGGGCGAACAGCAGCTGCTCAAGGGCGATCGCCGCATCATGAACCTGGTCAGCAAGGTGTGCAAGTCGTTCCATGTCGATTGTGGCGCGCTCGAGATGCCCTATGCCAAGACCGATGCCTACGCCGCGCTCAAGGCGAGCCGCCGAGCCCTCACCATCGCCGGCGTGGACGGCACGCGCCTGGCTTGCGCTCGTACCGAGGACGACCTGCCCCACAATGTCAACCCGACGAACATTGCCACGGTATCCGAGGTCGTGACCGAGGTTATCCGCCGTTCGTAGACGGAGCTCTAAGGAGTCAACGTGTTTTCGTATATTAAGCGCCATTGGCCTGTCTACGTGATTTTGACCTTGATCGCCATTGCGTTAGGATTTGGGGCTGCCTACATCGTGGGTGCGAAGGGCTCGACCCCCGCCTCCGCAATCAGCGAAGAGGTGGAGCAAGAACGGAGCACGGGTGCCGATGGGATTCCTGAGTCCGAGCAGGCAATCGTTGATGGTGGATCTTCGTCTGCAGAGTAGATACGGCGATTTAAATGATTGAAAGCGGGCGAGCCGGGGGACTGGCTCGCCCGCTTTTTTATCGCGCTAGCGCTTCTTTGGGATCGACCTAAGGCGAGCGAACCATAAGGCTGCGGCACCCGAGGTCAGAAGCGCGGTGATGCAGGCGGCGATGGGAACTGATCCTGTTGCCGGTAGGTCCTGCGGTAGGGTACAGCGTTGAATGACACGGTCCTCGTCATGTGACTCAAGTTTATCGCCGCCGCCGTTGCGGCAAAGATCGACGCGCGCGCTGTTGGTGAGTGCGGTTTGGGGCGTATAAGCCGACGTTGCCTGCATGTGCACGGCTGCGCCCCGAGCGTCTGTGCCAAGGATTGCTTTGGCATCGTCAAGGTCGTCGTGCTCATCTTTGAGATCATCACGGGTCCAAGAATCCACATCGCTTCGAGTCGTAAAGTCGGCGGCTACTGCACCGTATTCAATGCGAATGCCCGTTACGACGGTATTGGATGCAAGGTCAAGTTCTTTCGCCTCGAGTGTGGTGGATTCCGTGGTCGAGACATCCGCCTTCCAGAGGTGCCAGCCGTCGTAATCGACGAGGCGGCAATCCTCACCCAGACTCTCTTTTACTTCGTCGGACTCAAGCCAAGGATTTTCGTGCCCATCGTCAAGCGTCGCGTTTGCCGGCCCATCGACGTCTGTCGAGTCCAACGGCGTCGTGCGATACCATACGTTGCACAGACCGTTGAGGTCGCCGATGGCGACGGGGGTTTCGATTGAGACGAATCTCGCCGTGCCGTCTTTGGCACACTCAAGATCATCGGTAATCGTAAACTCATCAACCCAGGTAGCTGAATCGTTTCGAGCGTCGATGGTATAGGAGAAAAGTCCGTCCGTATTGGTTTGCGTCGCGGCGCGATTTTTACCATCGCCGTTGGCCAGCAGACCCTTCCCGATAGGTTGGACAAGTTCCTGACGCTTGTCGACCTGTCCTTTGATCTCGATGGGCGCATCCTTCATCGCGACGGATTGGACTTCTCCCGTATCCTTTATTTCAAACGTTATCTCCTCGGCAAGGTCATAGGTCCGCGGAGACATCGTTTCGCGCAACGAGTAGGTGCCGGGTGCAAGATGTTCGATGCGGTGTGGCTTGTCGGATGAGGTCCAGGAGTCTATTTCGGTTTTATCGGGACCATATAAGGTGAGCTGTGCACCTTTCACTTCCTGTTCTCCGCTTGCATCGACCTTGGAGATATCAACCTTGGTGTAATCGTCGGATACGTTAAGCCGTGCTTCCACAACGGGTGTTTTCTGGTCGGCATAGGTAAGGTCGACGATATGGTGCGTCCGGTCGAGTAAGAAGCCTGCCGGCGCTTGGGTCTCGACAACCTCGTAGCGTGCGGTGCCAGATCCCAGCGGGAGATCGTCCGCGCGTGCCTCTCCAGTTTCATCCGTCGCGATGGTCGCGACGGTCTCACCGTCGAGCGCGGCAATGCTACCATCGGGGCGCACGATATCACCTGAGGCACGGATCTCAAAGATGGCGCCCGCGAGGCTGCTGCCGTCTACGGCATCGGTTTTAACGATCCTGATGTTTCCGGTCGCGGCGTGGTCATAATACGAGGCGATTGCAATGGGCGTTAGGTTCATGTCGGCGGGTATGTTTACCTCGATCTCTTCACCGACAAGATAGGGCTCTTTGGCCGAAGTTTCGCGTACATAATAGGTGCCCGGCACGAGCGATTCGGGCAGTGTGACGGTGCCGGTCGCGTCAGTCGTAAAGGTGTCCATTACATTATGTGCTGGATACCAGCATGTTTGTGAGACAGGTTTGTGATTGCTGTCGAGGAGTTGGAAGGTGAATCCGGCTAGCGGAACAGAAGCGCCTGTTTGGGCATCGCGTTTTACAATCTGGAGATGCGTCGACAGAGCGTGGTTGTCCACGATATATTGAAGCTCGGCGCCGTCGGAAATCTGATTGGCCCCGACGGTCCATTCCCCTGCACGTTTAAAACCCTCGGGGACGGTTTCCGGAACCTCGCGAACGGTGTAGCCGGCGCGGTCGTATGGGATGGCTCCGTGGACACCGGCGGGTCGCTTGCCTGCGCCGAACCATGCTTCTGACTGATCTTTGGTGGAGGCAAAGCCATAGATGTTTGTGGTCAGTGTGCCAACAACCTGCTGAGAGCTGTTGCTGACAACCTCAAAGACAACACCTCCTGCCGGCTGCTCCAGGCCGGATTGATCGCTATTGCCGTAGTCCTTGAATTTGGAAATCTCAAGGTCAAACGCAATGGGGATATCGGAAACGCGCGATTCGATCTCGACCACGCCTGAATCACCGAGCTGGTCGGCTCCAACGGTATAGGACCAGCTGTCGTTGGCTGGCAGGTAGCCCTCGGGGGCTTTTGACTCATAGATGGTAAAGGTTCCTAGGGGGACATCGGTGAGGGTAGCTCGACCGCTTTCATCGGTTGTGAGGGTTTGCGCCCATCCGGGGGCGGATTGCGACACGCACGTAAACTCTGCTCCCGCAAGTGAAGCTCCAGCCTGGGGTCCGGCATTCGTCGCGGCATCGAGTTTTACGACATGCAGGGTGATGGTGCCGGGTTGTTCATCAACGGCGACCTGTCCACCGTCATTCCCCGTGGTAAAGGCGATGCGATCACGACGGGGGACATAGCCGGCCGGCGCCTTTGTTTCAACTAGGTAGTATGCCGTGTTGGGCAGAAGTGCTGCCTGCGCTCGACCGTTGCTGTCCATCTGGATGGTGCCGACACGCGCGCCGCTGGCGCTCTCAAAAACATCGAATGTTGCCCCGTCAAACTCATAGGTATTGTTTCCGCTGGTAATAACGGTGTTCGCAGACTGCTTTTGGAAGGAAACAGAGACCGTCGGCAGTACATAGAGCATGTCTTGACGTTTACTGCCGCCCGATACGGCTCCTAGATAGCGCCGCGCGCGGTGCGGAGCGGCTTTGATGCTTCCTGATTTTGCGCTGTCGTGGAGCCATCGCGCAGCCGCCACGACTTCATTGTCGGCGGTAAAGTGTCCGCTCTTGGTTTTACCCTGAGCGGTCGTGTAGGAGTAGGTGCCGTCGACATGGGTAGTGCCGTTGAGCATCCATACGGCAAGCTGGGTGGCGGCGCGGGCGCGATCGGGTGAAAGATGGTAACCGCCAAACGACGTGGCGGTAGGATATCCGTGACAAACGATTGCCGCGAACTCGTCGTCGAGCCACACCCAGCCTTGATCAAAGTTGAGCCATGGGCCGCCCGGCTTGGTGGGGCCGGGGCGCTCCTGGTTCATGCAGTAGGCAATCGAGGCGTCTTGAGCTTCATACTTGCCGATGAAGAAGGGCCCACAATCATCGCTAATAGTGCGGAAGCCGAGCTGGTCGTAGCCATCGACGGCAAATGCGGCTCCCGGTGCCAGGCAGCCGAAAAGCAGGAAGAGGAGCAGGAGCAGCGGACCTGTTGCGATTGCGCTGTGGACAGAGTGCGTGGGTGCGTTGGACATGGCTGCTCCTTATCCCTCGTGCGCCGCACGGGGAGGCTGCGACGCGTAGGATGAGGCTACCCCCGAGGTTCATGCGGGTAAGTACCGGAGCCTGACCAAAAGCTTGCCCAATTCCTGACAAATTGAGCTCAAATACAACAATCAAGCAAAAGCGCAGGTAGAAGATAGGGAGAACAGGAGGTCAAAGGTCCTCATCTCCACAATTGACGCGATTTTCAAACGAATCTCCACAGCTAAAACAAGCATCACCACCCTTGTATCGAACAAGACAACCGCGTTATACTAGCCAACACACAAGCGGGCATCGCCAAGTGGTAAGGCATCAGCTTCCCAAGCTGACACTCGCGGGTTCGAGTCCCGTTGCCCGCTCCATTCGAATTTCAGGCACGGTAACGTTTCGTTACTGTGCCTTTTTCAATAAAGTGCCGGGACTCGAACCCGACAGGGTGCGAGCGTTAAATAAACGCGAAGCGTTTATAGCGAGCAGGCAAGGTCGCCGATAGGCGACCGCAGCCGGTGCGGATTTGCGAAGCAAATACGCGGACGTCCCGTTGCCCGCTCCATCGAGCGCGGGAGACCTTGGGACGGCCAATTCAACAAAGTCTTCCCCATCGTCTCCGTGAATCCGAGGAGATCGACCGCAGCCGGTGCGGATTTGCGAAGCAAATACGCGGACGTCCCGTTGCCCGCTCCATCGGCCAAGGGGGATGTTTGGACACACGGCTCGATCCGGTCTCCTTCGACGGCTTTGCGGACTGGGGCATGCTGGCCACAGCCGGTGTGCGTCCGCGACGCGGGCGCGCAGACGTCCCGTTGCCCGCTCCAATTCCAAAATGTTAGGTTAATGCCTGCTGCCCATACTCGCACCCGCGCACGGTACAATGGTTGAGTTACGACCAACGTGCCAATAGCCAAAAAGGAGCCGCTATGATCGATCGCTATACCCGCCCGGAGATGGGACACATCTTCTCCCTCGAGAACAAGTACGCCATTTGGCAGGAGATTGAGGTCCTGGCCTGCGAGGCCCAGGCGGAGCTCGGCAAGATCGGTATTTCCAAAGAAGAGGCCCAGTGGATCCGCGATCACGCCAACTTTGAGAAGGCAAAGGTCGATGAGATCGAGGAGGTCACGCGCCACGATGTCATCGCCTTCCTGACCAACATGAAGGAATATATCGACGCCGATGTTCCCGAGGGCGAGCCCAAGCCTAGCCGCTGGGTTCACTACGGTATGACCAGCTCCGACCTGGGTGATACGGCTCTGTGCTATCAGCTTACTCAGGCGTGTGACCTGATTATCGAGGACGTCAAGAAGCTCGGCGTGATCTGCAAGCGCCGCGCCTTCGAGGAGCGCAATACGCTCTGCGCCGGCCGCACCCACGGCATTCATGCCGAGCCGATGACCTTCGGTATGAAGTTCGGCTCTTGGGCGTGGGAGCTCAAGCGCGATCTCGATCGTCTTGAGGACGCTCGCAAGAATGTTGCCTTCGGTGCCATCTCCGGTGCCGTCGGCACCTACAGCTCCATCGAGCCGTTCGTCGAGGAGTACGTCTGCGAGCACCTGGGCCTGGTCCACGATCCGCTGTCCACGCAGGTCATCAGCCGCGATCACCATGCCTACCTTGCCGGCGTGCTTGCCACTACGGCGGCCACCTGCGAGCGCATCGCGACCGAGGTCCGCAACCTGCAGAAGACCGATACGCTCGAGGCCGAGGAGCCCTTCCGCAAGGGCCAAAAGGGCAGCTCCGCCATGCCGCACAAGCGCAACCCCATCACCATGGAGAAGGTCTGCGGCCTGTCGCGCGTCGTGAAGTCCAACGCCCAGGTCGCCTTTGACAACGTCGCTCTGTGGCACGAGCGCGACATTTCGCACTCCTCTGCCGAGCGCGTCGCCCAGGCAGATAGCTTCATCGCGCTTGACCATATGTTCCAGTGCCTCATTCGTGTTATCGACGGCCTGCAGCTGTATCCGGCTCGCATGATGGCCAACCTCAACAAGACTCGCGGCCTCATCTTCTCCTCCAAGGTCCTGCTGGCCCTCGTCGACACGGGTATCACCCGCGAGGACGCCTACGCTATCGTGCAGGAAAATGCCATGGCCACCTGGCACGAGGTACAGGATTGTGTCTCCGGCCCCACCTTTAAGGAGCGTCTCGAGGCCGATCCGCGCTGCACCGTCAGCCAGGAAAAGCTCGACGAGATCTTTGATCCGTGGGACTTCCTCACCCGCATCGACACAGTCTTCGATCGCCTGGAGCAGCTCGAGTTCTAATTGATCGATTAGGGACGATGTTAAACCTATCAGTTTGCTTTTGAGCTCCTTTGAGGTACAGCTTTCCAGCTCAAGCCCCGTTGGTAACTCGTTTACCAACGGGGCTTTTGCGTGGGGGGGCGCCGGGAAAGTCGCACTTTAGCGGATGATGGTATATTGCAGAAATGTCGTTTGCCGTTAATTTGCCCCTTCTGGCAAACATTAGCTTGTAAGTGACCGTCGGGGGGGGGGTATCCTTAAGCCAATTTTAAGGTGCGGGAGAATACTGCGTTTTCTCACGAGAGATTGGACTTAGGGGAATGAGAAAAGGATTTTGGAGGATAGCCGCCGCATTTTGTGCCGTTTTGGCTGCCGTAACGGCAGTTTCAGTCGCTACGCCATCAATAGCGGTCGCATCGGAAACTAAGGGAGGAGAGGTTCTCGTTTCTGTTTCACAGGACAGTGTTTTGAAATATTGTTCTGTTGCGGTCGGGCAAAGACTGAATGGAAGTGTCCGCTTTTCGCTTCCGGGAGCTCCGTCCCAGGAGATAGCTCAAGCGGCGCAAAACCCCGAGAATTACACGCTAACGATTTCGAGTGATGATGCAGAGAATATCTCGCTTTCAAACATCTATGGACAATGGGAATATACGTTGTCCCCAGTGTCTGTTGGAGACGGCAAGCTTCGGATAACTGCTGAGTTCAATTATGAGGGTTACAAAGCGGAGGGTTATCTTGAAATAAGCCTTGCTAAGTCTCAAAACAAAATAAAAGAAATAAAGTATGCAAACAATTCGGACAAGGCAAAGCCTGTGTCTTCTCTGACGTTGTTATATATCGAGAAGTGTCCTGTTTGCGGAAAACAACACTATGGCTCTGAGAAAGGGAAAGTGCTGCTCGCATTTGAGCGGCCCGATGAGGAGCCGACGGCGTTTGATATCTATGGAAATAGCTCTTATGACGATGGGTCGGGGCTTTATACGCAGCTAAGCAGTGATCAGATAACGGAGTGTAGCAATTCTGCCGATTATCAGCTGCAGGCTCCTGTTTATATTAATCCGCACAGCAGCAGCGCTGGTGAACTCCGGATAGGCGTGAGTGACTACGCGCAAGGTATTTATCAGAAGAAACGACTCTGCGACGTGGTGATGAAGGAACAGGGTCCCGCTTTTGTTGAGAAAAACATGAGCGGAAAAATGGCTATCGGCTCTAACGCATGGATCGATTCGAGTGATTTGATTGATGTTGAACTGAATTCAACCGGGCAAGCTTGCAGAGATTCATCGCGTGACTACCAGTCTCAAACGTGGAAATTATCCTATTCAGTTATAAAAGGACAAGACATTGTTTCGATAGAGGGAGATCGGGTCACCGCAATCAAGGTGGGGACTGCAACTATTGAGGCGACGGATTCGTTCGGCGGCAAACATGTCGGCACCATAGATGTGATTCCCTACCCATCCGTTAAACCTTCGATTGCATTCTTGAAGGAGAGCGAAATCTCAATTGAAAGCGAATTAGCTCCAGACCGCACTGGCACGGACGATTATCTGCTTGATGCGAACAGATATCGCGATTACTTTGGAACTGTGTTGACGAAGGAGGCTGTAGAGCTTCTCGATAAATATCCATATTCTGAATATCGATTCGTGTCATCAGACCCTAGCATCGTTAGCATCGAGATGTACGCTGTGAGCTCAAGTACAGCAGGATATTTCGCGCATCCGAATGGCTACGGCACTGCAAAGATAGACGTCTATCTCGGTGACCCCGATAATGGGGGCCTTCTCTGTGACACGATGACCGTTCATGTCGTCAAGCCTGGCGAGGAACCTGCAAAAACGACGGTTTCCATTGCGGATGGTTACTCAACATCTATGGACAAGGGCACGACTCAGCAGTTGAAGGCAAAGGTTTCCCCTGACGATAAGGCCAGTAAGGTTGTCTGGTCCTCTTCTAACGAGAGCGTCCTTACCGTCGATGGCAACGGTCTTGTTACCGCTGTCGGTGACGGTGATGCCACGATCACGGCAACGGTTGATGGGGTCTCTGCAACCACGGATACAATTACGGTAACCACTCCGGTCGTAAAGGTCTCGGGCGTCAGCCTCAGCGCGTCGAATCTTAAGCTTGCTGTGGGCGGTGAGCCCTCGACGTTGACCGCAACGGTTGAGCCCAACAATGCAACGAATAAGAATGTGTCCTGGTCTTCGAGCGACCCGGAGGTCGTCACGGTTGCGGACGGCGTCGTGGCCCCGGTCAAGGCCGGTGCTGCCACGATCACCGTTACCACTGAGGACGGCGAGTATAGCGCCACGTGCAAGGTGACCGTTATTCAGCCTGCTACGGGCATCACGCTCGATAAGCAGAAGGTCGCGCTTGCGGGCGCTGCAACCGAGCAGCTTAAGGCGGCGGTCGTTCCCGCGGAGGCTAACCAGACAGTTGTTTGGAAGTCCAGCAATGAGAGCGTCGCTACGGTCGATCAAACCGGAAAGGTGACGGCTGTCTCCAAGGGCGCCGCAACCATCACCGTTTCGACTGAAGACGGCGTCTATTCTCAGGATTGCGCGGTGACCGTCTCTAATCCCGCAACGAACCTTACGGTCGACCAGACCGCTCTTAACCTTAAGAAGGGCGAAGAGGGCACCGTGAAGATTTCTCTTGTTGGAGCCCTTGCGGGTGAGGTCGACGAGACCAAGCTTGCTCTGGATGACACGGGCGCTTCGAAGGCGTTTAAGGTTGTCGACAACGGCGATGGCTCCTACACCGTTACCGCCCTCAAGACCGGTTCTGGCTCATTTGTCATCACTGCAGAGTCGCTCTCCCAAACCGTCTCGGTGACCGTGACCAACCCCGTCCAGAAAGTCGAGCTCGACAAGACGAGCCTGTCCTTTACCGTCGGTGATGCCTCCGCAAAGCTCTCCGCAACGGTGAGTCCTGCCGATGCAGACGATACGACGGTGAGCTGGACCTCCAGCGACTCGTCGATCGCTACGGTCAAAGACGGCGTCGTGACGCCGCTTAAGGCCGGTACCGCCACGATCACCGTCACCTGTGGTGACAAAACAATGACCTGTACCGTTACTGTAGCGGCGAGGACCATTGCGGGCGTTGCAGGTAGCGACGGAACGGACGTTAGCGTAAGCGCCGAGAACAATGCCGCTGCCGGCATTGCCCAGAACAACAGCATCTCTCTTGTGGTCGAGGAGCCGACAAATCTTACCGACGCCGCCAATGCTACGATTTCCGGCCTTGAGCAGGGGGCTACCAAGGTTGCCGAGAAGCTCGATATCAAGCTTCTCAAGAATGGCGAGGTTATCGAGGACTTCGATGGCATGTCCTTCATCGTTCGTGTCAAGATGACCGCAGCCATGAAGGCGCTCACCAATCTCAAGGTGCTCTACGTTGCCGAGGATGGTTCCACTCAGGCTATGGATACGTGGACCGAGGGCGACTACCTTTGCTTCCGCACGAGCCACTTCTCGACGTACGTGGTGGCGGGCGAGGAGGCCAATGGTGAGCCGGTTCAGCCTACGCAGCCCGTGACGCCGTCCCAGCCTAGTCAGCAGACGACGACTAAGGTGACCAAAAAGTCTGTTAAGGCTACTAAGGGCGCGCTCGCCAATACGGGCGACCAGGCCCTTGCGGTTGCCTTTATTGCTACTGTCGCAGGCGTTGCGCTGATCGCTTTCGCTCTTATGCGTAAACGTTTCGAGCGTTAGGGTATCCCGCTCGTCACCCGTATCGACACGGTCTTCGATCGCCTGGAGCAGCTAAGCTTCGAGTAGGGTTGACCTAATTCGACCGCTTACGGATACATTTCAACCATTGGTGCCTTGCCCGTCTTGGGCAAGGCGCTTTTTTCGCTGTTGCACTGGCCCCCTGGTAATAAAATGAACCTTATCTGCTGTTTCGATGAAAAGAGCCGTGTGCCCAGACGTATCAAACGAGGCGCCATCGTCTCGTCCGTGCTCATACTCCTTGTTGCCGTTTGTGCGGTCGCCCTGACGTATGCCGTTCGAAGCAGCTCTACCTCATCGAGCGAAGCCGATAAAGACCTCCCGGTACTTAAAATCGGCGTTACGGATAACGACCCCTATGTGTATATCGATACCACGGGCGATTACGCCGGTATCGATATCGATATCGCCCGCGAGGCTTGCAAGCGTGCGGGAATCAAGCCGCAATTCATTGACATATCTTGGAATGATCGTGACCGCCTGCTCAAAAACGGCGAGATCGATTGCCTGTGGTGCGACTATTCACCCTGTTATCGCGAAGACGAGTATTGCTGGACTGAGCCGTATCTAACCTTGACGGTTTCGGTTGCCACCAAGAAAACGAGTGGTATCAAGTCCTTGGCGTATCTCGATGGCAGCAAGACTGTTGCGGTGATTGCCGGTTCGGTGAGTGAACGCCGATTGCTTGCAGGCGATCTGGAAATCTCGTCGGACGTGCATATCAAATCATATGGCTCCGCCGAACTCTGCAAGGCCGCCCTGGTCAAAGGTTATGTTGACTGTTGGATGGCGGACGTTCAGTCGCTTGATTGTCTTGTCGCCCAGTATCCCGGCCTGTATCGTGTGTTCGCCGACAACGTTATGACGGTTGACCTTGGCGTCGCGTTTAAGGACGGCTATGAGGGGGAGTACGTCAAAAACCTCAATACCGTGCTGTTCGAGATGGATCGAGATGGCACGATTGAGCGCATTGTGGGCAAGTACAAGGCAGGGGCGACGACGGACGGGCAAGGAGCGGAATCATGACAAATGATGAGCGCCGCTTGCGCCGAAAGGCATTAGTCACCGCGGCTATCTGCGTTGTGGCCAGCGTTGTCTTGTTGGGTTTGCTATACGTGGTCGGCACGCACCGCTGCCTCGATAAAACGCTTGGATTTGGCCAGGAAACCATGGTGTTTTTAAAAAACGCCTGCGAAAAATATGACCGATATGAACAGGGAAGAAAAACCGAGGCGACGCACAATTTGGATGCCGCGCTCGAGTCGTTTTCGACGTTCTTGCCGCCTGATCGCGTTGAAGTCAACGATGATCGTGTCGAGGAGTACGTCCATTCCGAGCACCTTTCGGGAATGTTGGTCATGGACGCCGACGGCCATATGACCGCTCATTACGATATCGACGGTCGCGATCCGCTGATGCTGTGGCGAGAGGAGCTTGCCTGTTCGCCGGTCGCATCGATGTATCGAGGTTCCAAGGTGTCCTACTCGACGGTCGTTGAGCGTCGAGATGTCGACTTTGCCGTGAGTGTTGTTCCGTACGGTGATGGCGTAGCGCTGGGGTATCGATCGCTTGCGCCCGAGCCCGCCGATGATTATTCGTATACGATCGCCGACGTGCTCGTGAACAACACATTCCATCAGAGCCCAACGGTGTTCGTGATGCGCGATGCGCAAATCGTTTCTTCAAACGATTCGACCGTCGATATAGCTCTCGCCCGGCTTCTTGCCGATAGCGGAATTGATTGGAAAGACGAAGGTCTAACACGTGTCGAATATCGGGGAAGTACCTGGTATGCCGTGCGTGCGGCGTATGAGGACTATCGCCTGTTTGCGCTCTATCCCAAATCTGAGGTCATGTCGGGCAGGATTTCATTTATCGCTGTCGGCGTGCTGGCGTTCCTGGTGTTTTTGGTTGTAGTGCTGTTGGTGCGTATCGTCGCCGATCGTCGCAATTTGGCCGAAAAGGACAAGCAGCTCGGCATCATCAATGCCATCAGTTCCACGTATGAGTCGACCCTCCTGTTGCATCTCGACACGCTCGAGATCGAGGGGATTAACATGTCGCCATCGGTGACGAAGATATTTGCCGAGCACGCTGAGGCATATGACTTTTTTGCAACGGTTTGCCGAGACATTGTGAGTCCCGAAAGTCGCGAGGCGGTCATGGAGCTCTTAGATATAAAGACGCTTCAGGATCGTATGGAGGGCATGCCGTACTTGGATGCCGAGGTACGAGACTGCCGAGGTACGTGGTATTCGCTGCAGGTTGTTCCACAGCGCCGCGATGAGCAGGGTCGACTGGAGTCGGTCGTCGTGGCGACGCATAACATCTCGATGACAAAGCGCGCCGAGGAGCTTTCTTTCCAGGATAAGCTGACGGGACTTCGCAATAGAAATTACCTTGAGTCCCTTGGCGACGACCTGGTGAACGAGTCCCTGCCCGTGAGTGTGATCATGATGGACTGCAATTTCCTCAAGCGTACCAACGATCTCTACGGTCACGAAATGGGCGATGAGCTGCTACGGCGTACGGCGTCTGTATTGAGGCGAACGGCAGGCGAGAAGTTTGTGCCTATGCGCATTGGTGGAGACGAGTTCTTGCTGATTTGCCCTCACACCGATCGCGAATCCGCATGTGAAGTAGTGCAAGATCTTCGCCTCAGCCTTGCTGCTGCGAGCGATGAGGTGCTGACAGTCAGTGCATCGTTTGGCGTCGCGACGGCAGAGGCACCCGGTTATACACTGACCGAGATTTACCACATCGCTGACCACAACATGTATCAAGAGAAACGAAAAGTCCACGCTCGGGAAGCAGATTGCTAGTATTGCTGCCGTCGGTTTGCGCATTGGGGAATGTTGAATCGGTGCCCGCGATACTTTATCGGTTCGGACGGGGATAATAGACGTCTGAAATTGCTTTACGAGAGGGGAATGCAATGATTAGTTTTGATTACAAGCCTCAGGGCGTATGCACTCGCAATATCCACCTTGACCTGTCCGATGACGGCAGCAAGGTGGTGGGCGTCGAGTTTACCGGCGGCTGCAACGGCAATCTCAAGGCTATCTCTAAGCTGGTCGAGGGTGCTCCTGCTGATCGCGTGATTGAGGTTCTTGCCGGCAATACCTGCGGCATGAAGAAGACCTCTTGCGCCGATCAGCTTACGCGCGCCATCGAGGCCGCTCGCGCAGAGATCGCCTAATGGGCACCGCTGATCGCTTTAAGAATGGAATAACGCGTCGAGGTTTTGTACTGGGTGGCGCCGCTACCGGTGCTGCTGCCGTACTGGCCGGTTGCTCGAAAAAAACGGGCACGAGTGATGATGCCGCCGGCGAGCCGCAGGTTATCAAGGACGATTCGAAGATTGTCTCGATCACTGATGAGTACGAGGCAGTCGACATCGATCTTGAGCCGGCGGCTTCATGGACATTGCCCTTGGGTACGCTGCTGTACTACTGCGATGGTGACTACGCTGCCGCGATGATGGCGCCTGCTTCTGCCCTGCATGCCAATACGCTTGGTGTGCTCAACCTGGGCGATGGCTCGCTTACCACATTAATCGAGGATCCTATCGAGGGCACGGGATATGCATTTTACGATGTCCGTGCCGGCGATGGCGTGTTTGCGTGGGTTGAGATGAACTTTGCCAATTCATCGTGGAAGCTCTACGCTCAAAATCTGTCGGGCGCTTCGCTCTCTGGCGACGTGGTTGAGCTCGATCGGGGTGGCAAGGACTATGATCCGCCACTGTTTACGGCGTACGGGTCATCAGTCATCTGGTATAAAATGCCTTCGGCAGGCGGCAATAAAACGAGTAGTGATTCGTTTTGCTATCGTCGCTCGCTTGATGAATCCAAGGCCGAGACAATTTGGAAATCGACGGGCCGCTTTGCATCGGCCCCGCGTGCGAGTGACGGCATTTTGACCATCTCGCCGCGTGTCCGCAACGACGAGGGCGTCTACTATGGCATAACGGCAATCGATCTGACCGACGGCAACAACACCAAACGTGCCCAGCTAGTCCTTCCCTCGTCAGTCTCGCCTTTCGAGGCCGTATATATGGGCGATACCTTCGTGTTTTCTATCGAGGCGACCTATAGTGGCGTGGGCAGCTTGGGCAACATGGGCACGTATATCGGTAATGAGGGAGGGCCGTACCTCTTCCTGTCACGCGAGCCGCTCGCATGTGCGGCTGGCAAGAAGAATAAATACCTTGTTAAGGTGCAGGCGTCGCATTTCCTGATCGACACCTCTGCCAAGACCTATGGCTCGCTGCTGTCGCCCGATCGCGCTTTGGAGTATGGCGATTATCCAGCTACGGCGGGAAAATCGGACTCATTCCTTACGTACGCCACGGTGCGCAACAGCCAGGGTATACCAGAGACGGTCACCGCACGCCTATTCTCTCTTTAAGCTTAGAGGGGTTAAAAAGGCGCCAACAGGGGAATAAGCGCGTTGTAATTGTGAGTACCGCCCGCCGAGCTGCCGCGTCATAGTGGCATCCGGCGGGTTCAGGTGCGTTAAAATGGGCTTGTTCTTAGCTAATTGAGACAGGGGGGCCGTGTTATGGCTTCAGATGCAAAAAAGATTCTGCTGGTCGAGGATGAGAAGGCAATCCGTGACGCCGTCGCTGCCTATCTCGAGCGCGAAGGCTACTGGGTTGTGGGCGTCGGCGACGGCCAGTCCGCGATCGAGGAGTTCGAGAAGCATCAGTTTGACCTGGTCGTGCTCGACCTTATGCTCCCCAAGATCCCCGGCGAGCGCGTTTGCCGCACCATTCGCGATACCTCGGATGTCCCCATCATCATGCTGACGGCTAAGGGCGAGATCGAGGACCGTATTATCGGTCTTGAGCTCGGCGCCGACGACTATCTGATTAAGCCGTTCTCGCCGCGCGAGCTTGTCGCGCGCGTACGCGCCTTGTTCCGCCGTGCCCATCAGGCCGACGAGCCAGCCGTCGAGGTACTCGACTTCGGCGATCTGGTCATCGATATCTCGGGCCACAAGATTTTGGTCGAGGGCAAGGAAGTCGACCTGACGGCTTCCGAGTTTAAGCTGCTCACCACGCTTGCCCGTCACCCCGGTCGCGTCTACAACCGCATGGAGCTGGTCGAGAAGGTGCTCGGCTACGACTTTGAGGGCTATGAGCGCACCATCGATAGCCACGTGAAGAACCTTCGCGCCAAGCTGGGCGATGATCCCAAGAAGCCCAAGTGGCTCTACACCGTCCACGGTGTCGGCTATCGCTTCGAGGCTCCGGCCAAGACCGATAAGTCGGACGAGAAATAGGGAAATCACATATGACACCTGCGCGCTTTGAAATCGGACAAAAGCACAAGCAGGAGAGCGAGGCGGGTTCCAAGGCTAGTTGGAACACGCCTCGTTCCGATTCACGGCCAACGATGAGCTATCCCTCGCGCATGGCACTTGCTTTTGCTCTGACATCGCTCATGACGGTATTGGTGCTGGTGGGCGTGGTCTCTGTTGTGTGGGGCACGGTCTTTTCGGATTACACGCGCTCTAATATCGTCGAAATCGCAAATTCCGCTGCCGAAAAGCTTGCGACGTCGTATGAGGAAAACGGCAATTGGACTGCGGGCGAGCTACGTACGGTCGCGACATCGAGTTTGGTGTCCGACGATTTGGGTATGCAGGTCGTCAACAAGAAAGGCGTTGTCGTTTATGACGACTCATGGCCTTCGGCAAGCGCGACCGCCGATGTGCGCGAGAACGAATCGCCGTCGAGCAGCTCGAGCGGGAAAAAAGCATCGCATAGTCCGGTCTCGTCGGCTCCCACCGGCTCCGATAGCGTTGCAAACGTCGAAATCATAACGTCTTCCGGCGAGCATGTCGGACAAGTAAAGCTGTGGGCCATCGGCTCCGATGCCTTGCTCACCAAGGCAGATTCTGCGTTTAGGGAGAAGACCTTTAACGCCATGGCCCTTGCTGCGGTTGTTGCAGTTTGCATTTCGGTCGTTATCGGATCACTCGTGTCGCGCATGCTCACCAAGCCGATTCACCGTATTACCAGCACGGCCAAGCAAATTCGCGATGGCGATCTGTCTGCTCGTACGGGCTTGCGCGGCGATGACGAGATCGATCAACTGGGCGAGACGTTCGATGAGATGGCCACTTCGCTCGAGAAGGATATGAAACACGAGAAACGTTTGACCTCGGACGTGGCTCACGAACTTCGTACTCCGCTTATGGCCATGCTCGCAACGGTCGAGGCCATGCAGGATGGCGTATATCCTACCGACGATGAGCACTTGGAGACTGTTGCTTCCGAGACGCGTCGCCTGGCTCGTCTGGTGCAGCAGATGCTCGACCTGTCGCGCATGGAAAACAGCACGGCTCCGCTCAACCTTGAGCCGGTGGACATGGTTCCTTTCGTGCGTTCCATCGTCAATGCCCAGGAGCGCCTGTTTGTCGACCGCGATCTGCGCTTGCGCTTTGCTGACGAGACCCAAGGTCACGACGATGTCGTCGAAGCCGATCCCGACATGATCACACAATGCGTCATCAATCTCATGAGCAACGCCATGCGCTACACCCCCGAGGGCGGTTGGGTCGTGGTGTCGGTGCTCAGTGACCGCAAACACGTCAGCATTGCCGTTTCTGATACCGGCATCGGTATTGCCAAGGATGACTTGTCGCGCATCTTCGGCCGTTTTTGGCGCGCCGATGCCAGCCGTGCCCGTGAGGCGGGCGGTCTGGGCGTGGGCCTCGCCGTGACTAAACAGATCGTCGAGCGCCATCACGGCTACATATCCGTGGAGTCGGAGCTTGGAAAGGGTACGACTTTTACGATTCATCTGCCTCGCGAGCACACGGCGGACGCGGCATCTACTACAATGGAGCACTAGCTTTTCGCTATTCGGTGAAGGAGGGGTTTCGTCCCTGCCGCTCCGAGTTTGCGAAAACGTGCGGGAAAGAACCCGCATTACTGTCGTATTTTGGTAAGGAGTGACTCACGTGACAACGATGGAGCGTCGTCCGGATTCCCGTGGCAAGGTTCGTGATATCTACGATGCCGGTGAAAACCTGCTGATGGTCGCCACCGACCGCATTTCTGCGTTCGACTTCATTCTTCCCGACGAGATTCCGTTTAAGGGAGAGGTGCTCAACCGCATCTCGGCATTCTGGTTCGATAAGTTTGCCGGCATCGTTCCCAACCACCTCGTTTCCATCGACCCGGCGGATTTCCCCGAGGAGTTTGCTGAGTATCGTGACTACCTCGCCGGCCGCGCCATGCTGGTTAAGAAGGCCCAGACGATTCCTATCGAGTGCATCGTCCGCGGCTATCTGACCGGTTCGGGCAAGAAGACCTACGACGAGAACGGCACCGTCTGCGGCATCCAGCTGCCTGAGGGCCTGACCGAGGCTTCCAAGCTTCCCGAGCCGCTGTTCACGCCGTCCACGAAGGCCGAGATCGGTGACCACGACGAGAACATCTCGTTCGAGCGTTGCTGCGAGATCGTGGGCGAGGACATCGCCACGCAGATTCGCGACCTTTCCCTCAAGATCTACAAGGCTGCCGCCGAGTATGCAGCGACCCGTGGCATCATCATTGCCGACACCAAGTTCGAGTTCGGTGTCATCGATGGCAAGGTTACGCTGATCGACGAGTGCCTCACGCCCGACTCCAGCCGTTTCTGGCCTGCCGCCAGCTACGAGGAGGGCAAGATTCAGCCCAGCTACGACAAGCAATTCGTCCGCAATTGGCTCAAAGCCAACTGGGATATGACGGGGGAGACCCCGCATCTGCCCGCCGAGGTCATCGATGGCACGTCCGAGCGCTATCGCGAGGCCTTCCAGATCATCACGGGCTCCCAGTTCACAAGCATGAAGGAGAACGCATAAGTGAGTACCCGTAGCGCCACGAACAAGCGCACGCAATCCCACGAGGTTACCGGGGTTGCGCGCAAGTCCGCTGCATCCGCCAAGCCCGCCCGTCAGGCAGCGAGCTCTGTCCGCGTCGTGCCGGCTTCGTCTAAGGCACGCCGCAAAGAGCTCGAGAAGGGCGAGAACCTCGAGGGCCTCTCTAAAGAGGAGAAGCGCGCCCGCAAGGCTAAGCAGCGCGCCAAGGAGGATCGCATCTACACGGTGTCGAATATCCTTCTCAAGCAGGATGAGGACTACACCAAGCGCCGCCGCATCTGGTGGGCCGTGCTCACTATCGGCATGGTGCTCGTCGTGGCCATTTGGGCTTCGCTGTACTTCGCTCCCGCTGGCATGGTGTCCAGCCCTGTCCAGATGGTCGGCATTGTTTTGTCCTACGTCGTCATTTTGGGTGACTTCATCTACGACTTCGTTCGTATTCGTCCCCTGCGCAACATGTACCGCACGCAGGCCGAGGGCATGTCCGAGAACAAGCTCAACGCCCTTATCGAGCGCTCGGCTGCCGAGGAGGACAAGAAGGACTCCAAGAAGAAGTAGCGTTTGCATGCATACTTATCGCTAAGATATAAGGCGCGTCGTTTTTGCGGCGCGCCTTTTTACTGTTCTATAGATAGATGGAGTGGCACATGATTCGAGCTGCCCTGACGGTCGAAGAGGCTCTGGAGGGCATGAAGGCCCTAGAGCCCAAGATTAAAAACTATGCGCGCCTGGTTGTCCGCAAGGGCGTAAACGTCAAGCCCGGTCAGGAGGTTGTCGTTCAGTCTCCGGTCGAGTGCGCGCCGTTTGCGCGCGTGGTGGTCGCGGAGGCCTATGCCTCCGGTGCCGGTCACGTGACGGTTATTTGGGCCGATGACGCCGTGACGAGGCTCACGTACGAGCATGTCGAGAAAAGCTATTTTGAGCAGACGCCCGAGTGGAAGCGCCTGCAGCTTGATTCACTGGCCCAGGATGGTGCCTGCTTTATCTTTATCGAGGGTGCGGACCCTGCCGCTCTTAAGGGCATCGATCCCGCTAAGCCTGCTGCAGCTTCTAAGGCAAGGAACACGCAGTGCAAGGTCTTCCGCCGCGGACTGGACTACAACATCAACCCGTGGTGCATCGCCGGCGCGCCGGTCGTTGCCTGGGCGCGCGAGGTGTTCCCGGGAGACGCCGATGAGGTTGCAATCTATAAGCTGTGGAATGCGATTCTGCATACCGCTCGCGCCGATGGCCAGGACCCGGAGAGCGACTGGGAACTCCATGACGCCGCATTCGAAAAGAACCTGCGTTTCCTGAACGACAATCGTTTCGACTACCTGCATTACACCTCGGCAAATGGAACCGATCTGACGATTGGCATGACGAAAGGTCACGAGTGGGCCGGCGGCAAGGGCAAGACGCCCGATGGGCACCCCTTCTTCCCCAACATTCCCACCGAGGAAGTCTTCACCTCGCCTGATCGTATGCGTGCCGACGGTATCGTGTATTCGGCTATGCCGCTCATTCACCACGGTAACAAGGTTGACGATTTTTGGATTAAGTTCGAGGCGGGCCGCGTAGTGGACTACGATGCCCGCGTGGGTAAGGCGACGCTTGCGAGCATTATTGACACCGATGAAGGTGCCGCTCATCTGGGTGAGGTCGCGCTTATCTCCAAGAACACGCCGATCCGTGAAAGTGGCGTTCTATTCTATGACACGCTCTATGATGAGAACGCTAGCTGCCATCTCGCGCTGGGTGTCGGTTTCCCCGAATGCATCGAGGGTGGGTATGACATGTCCAAGGAGGAGCTCCTGGAGCATGGCGTTAACGTCTCGAGCACGCACGTCGATTTTATGATCGGCACGGACGATATCGATATTACGGGCATTACGCCTGATGGACGTGAAGTTGTGATTTTCCAGAACGGCCAATGGAGTTGGGAATAGCCCCAGACCGTGGTACAATGCCACCCGCGGGCCGTTAGCTCAGCTGGCAGAGCAGGGGACTTTTAATCCCAAGGTCCAGGGTTCGAACCCCTGACGGCCCACCATAGAATAGAAAAGCGACTGGCGGATGCCGGCCGCTTTTTTGTTGCCGCGACATGGGTTCGAACCCGAAAGGGCGCGGAGCTGAGTAAACGCGTGAGCGTTTGCCAGCGCAGCGCGCAAGGCGCGAAGCGCCGCAGCGGCCGTCTGCAGAGCAGGCCGAACCTCTGACGGCCCACCCAAAGAAAGGAAAACGAAATGAAAACAGATAGATACGGAATTAGCGGCAGCACATTAAAGATAATAGCGGCCATTTCGATGGTTCTCGATCATGTAAGCAGGATCGTCCTGACCAATGGAATCATGACTCACGCATCGTACAATCAGATATCAGACGAACAGTGGGCGATTCTAAGCGAGGCTTCGGATGTGCTTCATGTTCTTGGCAGGATTGCATTTCCCTTATTTTGCTTTTTGATAGTTGAGGGATTTTTGCATACTCATGACATAAAGAGGTACCTGCGAAATATGCTTGTCTTCGCAATCATTGCGGAGCCCATATACGATTTCGTTCAAACCGGGCAACTATTTGACCTTCGGCAACAAAATGTTATGTGTGAGCTCCTGCTTTGCTTGGTCTTCTTGATAATTCTGGAAAAGATACAAAGCCTTTCAAAATGGAAGAGGTACATCGCAGAAACTGCTCTGATTGTTTTGACAGCACTGGCAGCTGAATACACTAAACTAGATGGCGGTGTGTATGGCATTCTGCTTGTGGCTGCATTCTATTTATTCCACGACAGCAAGGCCAAGATGTTCTTTGCTGCAGTATGCGCAGTGCTCCTTTCGTCATGCCATATAGTTGGCGGCGGATTTGAGTTTGCTACAGCTAATATATTTAATCCTGATGTTGCTGCCGCGGTCGTTTCGTTGCTGCTTATCAATCTTTATAATGGCAAGCGAGGGCTGAAGCTCAAATATTTCTTCTACATTTTCTATCCGGCTCATCTTGCTCTGCTTTATGGTGTCTCACTTATTGTTTTGAACTGTCTTTAAAAACTCTCAAACAAGTCTCTGAAAGCAGAACTAAATTGACCCAAAGACTGCTTGTGAATTTCCGGAAGACCTGTGAGATACGAGGATAGACAACGAGGGCTGTAGAAAGATGCTTCGAAAGCATGAATGGCAGCGAGAAAATGAGTTCGGAAGAACCCCTCTGGATGCTCCAGCATAGAATAGAAAGCGATCGGCTCCGGCTGGTCGCTTTTTTGTTACCGATGCACGGTTCGAACCCGAACTTCTATATATAGGAACGCTTGGCGAACAAAACCTGCCTTTTACCGACGGGAAACAAATAACCGATGCTTTTGGAGTAAAGTGGCGCTCCAGAGATGACCGATGCCTCAACATCTATAAACCAGCTGGTCACCGCCAATATCAGAAGCTGATGCTTCAGTTATAACCTCAGTGACGTGACTGAGGGACCTATTCATTTGTGAACAAAATATGGAGTGCGCGATTCCCGCCCCCGGCGCCCC
>NZ_QSGK01000006.1:0-170235 GCF_003468125.1 Collinsella sp. AM40-7AC
CGTTGCGCTGAGTCCTGAGGCTGTTGCAATGAAAATGAGAATCAAGGCATCCGTTATATGCGTTAGAAAAATAAAATTGTTCTTGCAACATACAAGCGGAGCGCATATACTGCAGTCATAGCGTATGAGATGGGGTCTCTAAAAGAGGCCAAGCACAGCAATTTGAGTTTATGTAGACGGGACTTGAGCATGAGCACCAGCAGTTTCTCCTTTAACAACGATAATAGTAGTTACATTAATCTCGAGACTATCCTTGGTTGCACTGTCGGTTCTCGCGCAGAGAACGGGCTTGTATTTCTAGATGAAGAGAAGCCATGCGGCGAAGAACTCGAGTATTTAGATGAGATTGAGCGCGAGCGGAACTATGAGTTTGGCTTTTGCGGAGATCAGTTTCATCACGATTCAATTCGCTCAATTTAATTACCCCGTTATCACCTCTTTTTAATGGGGCAAGTTGGATCGACTATCTGTGGCAAACAACGGCTCACCGTGGGAAGGAATCGGCAATGAGCAAGAACATGAATAAGGACATGAACGGCAAGGCTTTGGGTAAGGCCAAGGCGGCTGGACGCGTGGCGACAGTTGCTGCGGCGACGATTGCCATGACGGGCGGCTCGCTGCTGTCGCCCCTGGCCGCGGCGGCGCAGGGTGCGGATGGCATTGGCGCTGCGGGCGCAACGGCTGCGGTGATGTCGCCGCTGACGAGCGCTGCGGCCGCCGGTGCTGGCGCGGGTGCTGTGTCTGCGGCGCAAAAGGTCGCCGACCTGCAGGCTGCAGTTGATGCGGCGCGTGCCAAAGCTGCTGCTGCCAAGGCCGATCTGGAAGCGGCTGCTGCTCCCTACGATGCCGCTGCCGCCAACCAGCAGCGGGCGCAGGGCGCCTATGACGCGGCCCGCGGTGCAAGCGATAGCGCGGCCTCTGCTGCCTCGGCCGAGCTGGAAAAGCAGCTGGGCGCTGCGCAAGACAAGGCCGATTTGGATGTCAAGACGCTTGAGGACGCTCAGGCTGCGCTCGATGCCGCCAAGAAGAACCTGACGGACAAGGACGAAGCCCTGACTGCCGCCCGGAAGGCGGCAAGCGATGCCCAGTCTGCGCTCGAGGCCGCACAGGCCGCTGCATCCGATGCCACGCCCGAGGCCGTAGCCGCCGCCCAGGCTGCCGCAGAGCAGGCGGCGATCGATTTGGAGCAGGCAAAGCAACAGGCCGAAGATGCGCAGACCAGGCTCTCGGATGCTCAGGCTGCCGCCGATGACGCCGCTGCCAAGCAGCAGGATACGCAGGTCAAGCTTTCGGCAGCTCAGCAGGCAAAGACCGCGGCAGATGCGGACGTGGACGCCGCACAGGCGAGCTATGACGCGGCCAAGGCCGATCTGGATCGAGCCGAGCAGGGCGCTGCGGGCCCGGAGTACGAGGACGCTAAGGCAAAGGTAAACGCTGCGTCCGAGGCGCTGGCGGCCGCCAAGGCCACGCAGTCGCAGCGCGAGGATGAGCTTGCTGCTGCCGAGCAAGAGGTGAGTGCCGCCGAGGGCGAGGTGCAGACTGCACAGCAGGCAGTTGCCGATCAGCAACAGGTCGCTGCCGAAGCCCAGTCCAAGCTGGGTGCCGCTGTTGCCGCCAAGACAGCAGCCGACGCCGCCCTCGACCAGGCCAAGACCGATCATGCCTCCGCGCTCACGGAGCTGGCCGATGCCCAGGCCAAGCTTTCGGCAGCAAAGGACGAGAAAGACGCTGCCGACAAGGCGCTCGATCAGGCGACGGCTCAAAAGCAGCAGGCCGACCAGGCTGTGGCTCAGGCCCAGGCCAAGCTCGATGCCGCTCAGGCAACGGCGAATGCATCGGCGGAGAACTACCGCCAGGGTGCTATCGCGTTCTTTAAGGGCGTGGGCGCCAACGACGCGGCAGATATCATCCTCAACTGCAAACTCGCTAGCTACAACAAGGTGGGCGAGGAGGCCGATGCGACGAGCCTGGCCAACATGAAGCAGGCGGTCGTGTGGCTCAAGGCGTGCAACGAGTATCGCGCGAGCGTTGGCCTGGGTGAGCTCAAGGTGACATATGCCATGATGGCGACCGCCATCGCCGACGCGAACTTCTCCGATACGAAGGTCGCGCACGCTCAGCAGTTTAACGTGGGCGAGAATGTGGCGTGGAACTACGGAAGCAATCCGTTTAAGCAGTGGGTCGATCAGGAGAAGGCCATCTTTGATGCTGCCGCCGCCTCGCTGGGCGCGTCGGGCCTTACGGGAAAGGCCGCTTACGATTTCTATACAGCGCATAGCTCCCAGATTGATAACTACGCCGCACTGCACGGTGGACCAAACCCTTCGGTCGGACATTACATCAACGTGATCAACCCCGATTACACCGTGACGGGCATGGGCGTTTGCACGCGAGGGACGCTGTACGGGAGTACACAGGCGCAAACATTTGTATATTCTGGTCAATGGTATAAGCCGTATAACCTCAATCCGATGACGGTTGCAGAGTATGAGGCTGCGTTGAATGCGTGGTGTGACTCGTTGGCAAATCCCGAGCAGGGCGTGGATGCGGCACGCAAGGAGCTTGCTGTGGCGCAGGGCGTTGCCGACGATGCCGGCAGCAAGGTGAGTGCAGCATCGCAGGCCGTTGCAGCAAAGCAAACCCAGGTTGAGCGCGCTGCCGCTAACGTTGATGTCGCGGCAACCAAGGCCTCGGAGGCCCAGGCTGCCGTGGCGCAAAAGCAGGCTGCAGCTGACGCCGCCGCGCGTGCCGTCAGCGATGCCCGCGCCGATTTGAGCGCTGCCAACGCCGCTGTTGCGGCAGCGCAGGACGCCGTGGCCGCCAAGTCTGGCGAGCTCGACATTGCCAAGGGCAAGGTGGCTGCTGCCAAGCGCGCACTGGACGCCGCTCGTGCCGGTGTTGGCGACAAACGGGATGCACTTGCCGCGGCCCAGGATGAGCTAGCGGCGTACTCAGCCGATATCGCCGCTGCTCAGCGTGCGTTTGATGCGGCGTCGTCTGCACTCGAAAGCGCGCGTGCCAATCAGCGCGAGGCGGAGGCCGAACTTCTTGCCACCCAAGGCGATGCCGATCAGGCAGGCATCGATGCTGCTGCCACTCAGGTGGAGCTCGATATGGCGCAGCGGGCTGCAAGCGATGCCGACGCCGTCGTGGCAACGGCTCAGGCAAAATCTGATGCAGCTGCCGCCCGCGCCTCTCAGCTTAAGAATGCCGCCGCAGCACTTGCCAAGGCCACTGGGGACAAAGCGACTGCCGATGCCGCGCTCGATGCAGCGGCGATGGCCGTGAGCGATGCCGAGTATGACGTGGTGGAGGCTGACGATGCCGTGGTGGATGCGACTGTCGCGCGCGACGCCTCTGCCGCCGCGGTTGCCCGCCTGCGCAGAATCAATATTGCCGAAGCCATTGTCAACGGCAGCACTGACGATGCGGACGAGGTACTTAACGCCAAGATCGCTGCGGCCCACGATGCCGCCGAGCGTGCCGCGACCGCCAAGGCCGAACTCGATGACGCCGTGGCTGCGACGGATGCCGTGGCGCCGGCATACTTGGAGGCGCTCGCCAACTACACCGCCGCCAAGGTCGAGCTCGACCAGGCTATTGCCGAGCTTAACGCCGAGATCGCTCGCCAAGAGGCCGCCGACCGCGGAAACGGCGAGCAGACCCAGCCCGTCACGCAAGTGACGTACCAGGCCAAGCATGCGGAGGCAAAGACCGAGGCCACGACTTGGCAGACGGCGATGCCCGCCACGGGCGATGCGTCCGAGCTGCTGGGTGAGACCTTCGTGATCGGCGGCACGGTCCTGGTGGCCGCCGGCGTATTCCTGTCCGATAAGCGCCGCCAGCTGATCCGTTAGGGACAGGGAAGCGCGCTGTTTTTGGCGCGCACCGCAGGGGCATGGGCTCTGCGGCGCGCGCCGCCTTTTTCTTCAAGATTGATTAAGGAGGGATATATGCAAATAAGAGGAGAGGCCGCGATCGCCTGCGGATTCATGGCGGGTCTGGCAACGGGGTTGCTGTTCGATGGATGTTTCGACAGCTATATCAATCGATTCTGCGATTTTGGTTTTTCGAGAGGCAAGCCTTGGAAAACAGCGCCAGCTCGTCAAGAGGTGGCTGCGCCCATCGAGCCCCGCAGTGTGGATACCTCAAAAATCAAGGTAATCGTCACTAAGAACGGCAAGATTTACCACCGTTCTACGGGGTGCAAAAGCCTTCCTCAAAACGCCATTAAAACAAGCGTACCATTAGCGGCTGCACTCAAGCGAGGCAAGACGCCCTGCCCAACATGCTGCCCGCCAACAGTGTGCTCGATCTAGTTTTTTGGGTGTTTGATCCGTTTGGATGGAAGAACGAAGGGTAAGCCCTAAGGGATACAGATGCCGGCCCGGCCTGCAATTTCTTCCATTGATTTGTCCAGAGTCGCACAGCACGGACGTGTTGTTTGATGTCTATTTTCGTTACCGGAGACGTTCACGGTGTTGCCGAGTATGGGGCGAGTCGCTTCTCGTCGCGCGTTTGGCCATTGGGTCGAACGCTGACGCGCGATGACGTTGTCATCGTTGCCGGCGACTTTGGCTTTATATGGAGCGGCTCGAACACCGACAAATACTGGCTCGACTGGTTTGAGTCCAAGCCCTGGACCACGTGTTTTGTCGACGGCAATCACGAGAACCATCATCTGCTGGCGGGGCTGCCAATGCGTGAGTGGAACGGGGGCCTCGTTCACGAGGTTCGCCCGCACGTGCTGCACCTGATGCGCGGCGAGGTGTTCGACATCACGGGGACCACGGTGCTCGCCATGGGTGGCGCCGCGAGCCATGACAAACAGTGGCGTCAGGAGGGAAAGACGTGGTGGCCCGAGGAGATGCCGAGTGAGCGCGAGATCAAACACTGTCGCGCCTCGCTCGATCGCGCGGGCTGGAAGGTCGACTATGTTGTGACGCACGAGGCGCCGGTCGATTTGGCTGACGAGCTGTGCATGGAGTGCAATCGCGAGTTCTACGACGATTCGCTGCAGGCCTTTTTGGGCGAGCTCGACGGGCGGCTCGACTACCGCACCTGGTTCTTTGGCCATTACCATGACGATGAATGGCGCGATGACAAGCATCGCCTTATCTACCAAGATATCGTGCCGATCGAAGCGCGATGTGCCGATGGGCAGGATGAGACGGCGAGTGACTATTTTGAGCAAGAGCGTTAGGAGGTCCCCATGATCTGGTTTACCAGCGATACCCACTTTGGGCACGAGAACATGCTGCGGCTCGCCGACAGGCCTTGGTCGACTGTTGGGCAGATGAACGACGCCATGGTCGCTAGCATTAATAGCAAGGTCGCTGCGGATGACGAGCTTTACATTTTGGGTGACTTCAGCTTTAAGATGACGGTCCAAGATGCCTACGAGCTGCGCAAGAGCATTGCATGCAAGCGCGTCCATCTGCTGCCCGGCAACCATGACAAAGACTGGACGCAGCCTGCGGTGGCGGATGCTTTTATCGTCGAGCCGCCCATTTGCGTGCTCAAGATCGACCGTCAAAAAATCGTGCTGAGCCACTATCCCATGGTCGATTGGCAGGGCATGTCGCACGGTGGCTGGCATCTGCACGGACATATCCACAGCTGCGGCGGCGCGTACAACAAGTTCAACCTTCGGCAGGGACTGCTGCGCTATGACGTGGGCGTGGACGCCAGCGGCTACGCTCCGGTGAGCTTGGAGGAGCTCAAGTCATGGTTTGCGCAGGTCGACGAGCCGGCGTGTTGCGTTAAGTGGCCGTGGTGGGTCAACGCCACGGGCGATGAGCAGGTCGAGCACGATCTCGAAACCTATAAGAGGGAAGTGGTGATCCGATGACAGTCTATGTGACGGGCGATATTCATGGCGGCCTCGACATGCAAAAGCTGCGCGATTGGGACCTTGGGGATAGCCTGACGAGCGACGACTATCTGATTATCGCGGGCGACTTTGGCTTTCCCTGGGATTTCTCTGCCGAGGAATGTGCCGACATCGCTTGGCTGGAGTCGCGCCCCTATACCGTGCTGTTCGTCGACGGCAACCACGAGCGTTTCGATCACTGGGCGGAGCGTCCCATGGAGCTGTGGCACGGTGGGCTGACGCAGCGTCTGTCGGATACCTCCCCCATACGGCGCCTGACGCGCGGCGAGGTTTTTGAGCTCGACGGCTCAACGATCTTTACCATGGGCGGCGCCACGAGCGTGGACAAAGAATACCGCATTCCCTATTCCAGCTGGTGGCCGCAGGAACTGCCGGACGAGCGCAACTTTGAGGAGGCGCGGGCAAAGCTCGACAGCGTGGGTTGGAAGGTCGACTACGTGGTCACCCACACCTGCTCTACGCGCATGCTTTCGCCCACGCTTTATCCGGCGCCCGGCTGGAATTGCCCCGCCGTTGATCGGCTTACGGCGTTTTTCGATGAGCTGGAGGACCGCTTGGACTACAAGCGCTGGTACTACGGGCATTTTCATCGGGATGCCAACCCGGCCGAGCGCCATACCGTGCTCTACGACTGCATCGTTCGCCTGGGCGACGAACTCCAGCCCTGGGATGTTGCGTAGGGGTGGGGTGCCTGATTACTCAGCCGTTACGGTAATGTTCTCCCTGTGCTTGCGGATAACATCCCAGCTAAAATGCTCGACCAGCTGCTCGGCAGAGCGCGGCGTGGTGCCCGGCGCGATGCCCGTTTGTCCGGCGAGCCAACCCAGCAGCGCTTCGGGCGTGCCAAAGCGGGCGCGGAGTTCGCCCAGGTCCAGATCGCGGTCTCGTTTGGAAAGGCGGCGGCCGTCCGGTGCCATGAGCAGCGGAATATGTGCGTAGTGCGGCGTGGGCAGTCCCAACAGGTGCTGCAGATAGATCTGGCGCGGCGTGGACCCCAGCAGGTCGCATCCGCGCACGACCTCGGTGACGCCCATGGCAGCGTCGTCGACCACCACGGCTAGCTGATAGGCAAACACGCCGTCGCTGCGGCGCACCAAAAAGTCGCCGCACTCGGTGGCGAGTGCTTCGCATTGGGCGCCGTACGTGCGATCCACAAATTCGATCACGTCGTCTGCGAGGTCGTCGACGGTGGGCACGCGCAGACGTGTGGCCGGCGCGCGCAGGGCGCTGCGGCGGGCCACCTCCTCGGCCGAAAGACTTCGGCAGGCGCCACGGTAGATGGGCGTGCCGTCGCTCGCGTGCGGTGCACTCGCGGCGTGGAGCTCGGCGCGTGTGCAAAAGCAGGGATAGGTGAGGCCGGCGTATTGCAACTGGTGCAGGGCGTCCTCGTACAAGTCCAGGCGGTCGTGCTGGTAGTAGGGGCCTTCGTCCCACTCCAGCCCCAGCCAGGCCAGGTCGTCAATCAATTGAGTGGCAAGTTCGGGGCGCTTGCAGCGATCGTCCAGGTCCTCAATGCGTAACACGATGCTGCCGCCCTGGCCGCGGGCCGAAAGCCACGCGCACAGGCAGCTGAACACGTTGCCCAGGTGCATGCGGCCCGAGGGCGACGGGGCAAAGCGCCCCACGACGGGGGTGGGGGCGGCCGGCGTCGTTGGCGCGTCGGCGGCGGGTGTTGCTATGTTGCGTGCGTTGATGTCCATGCGGACGAGTATAGCGCGGGGCGCGGTGGGGGAGACGCTGCCGTGGCCTGCAAGTTGCTGAGGCCGCGCGTTGCGCGTGCCGGACCACCGGCTCGGCACCTTAATCGTCGTCAATCAATCTAGCTCTCAAACGACAGAAACCCCGGCAGCTCTTCGCAACTGCCGGGGTTTCCGCGGAAAAGGGGGACATGATCCTCGAGCGAACGGCAAAGGGGCAAACCGTTTTCGCTCAACTGCTTTATGCCCCTCGCTCGCCGGCTTAATCGGCTCACGCCGCGCCCACACAAAGCCGCTACACCTGTGATGGAGCTATGAAGTGGTATCTATTGCCGGAGCGGGCTATGCCAAGGAGTGTCCCAGATTGCCGGCAGATAAGGAACGTCCCCAGGTGCCGGCCGCGGGTGTGACTTTCGGCCCGTTTTGACGCTCCGCTGACCTAGATGTTCGTTACATGAACCCGCAAACGTGGGACAATGACGCTACTGGTACCACAGACAAAGGATGTGCCTATGAACGCCCCCGTTGCCCAGCCCTGTTGGCAGCGCCGCCTGTTTGCGCGGTTCGCTTCCGTCTGCGCACTCGTCGCGCTTGCGTTGTTGCTGCTGCCTGCCGTCGCGCACGCCGACGGCTACTCCATGAGCCAAACCTATATCGGTGCCACGGTTGAGGCCGATGGCTCGCTGACCGTTGTCGAGGGACGCCAGTTCGATTTCGACGATGACATTAACGGCGTGTATTGGGATATCAATACAGGCTCTAACCAGCAAGGCGGCTCGGTGGTCGTCAATGTGCTGAGCGTCGAGGAAGACGACACTGCGTTTAACAAGGTCGACAGCGCAAATAAAGGCGACGACGGCGTTTACACGGTGGAACAGTCCGACGACGGCGTAAAGATTAAGGTGTTCAGCCCTCACGAGAGCGGCGACAGCGCAATCTACTACGTGAGTTATTCCATGACCGGTGCGGTTATGAACTGGGCCGATACCGCCGAGCTCTACTGGAAATTCGTCGGCGACGGCTGGTCGGCGGACTCCGATGACGTCGAGATGGAAGTCTACTTTGCAAATGCCGCTGCCGGGACGGCTGCCGTCAAGGGCGATAACTTCCGCGCATGGGGCCACGGCCCGCTGACGGGCGACGTGTCGCTCGATGCGGACGAGCCCATGGTCACCTATACCATTCCCTGCGTGCACCAGGGCGAATTCGCCGAGGCACGCATCGCCTTCCCTAGCGACTGGGTGCCGCAGCTTGCCGCTTCGGGCGAAGAGCGCATGTCAACGATCCTGAGCGAAGAGAAGGAATGGGCCGACGAAGCTAACGCCCGCCGTGAGCACGCGCGTGCGGTTGCCAGCGCGATTGCCGTGGTGTGTGTTGTTGTGGCGGTTGCCTATACCGGTGTAATCGTGATGCTCAAGCTGCGCAGGCCCAAGCCCAAGCCGCTCTTCCAGGACGAGTACTTCCGCGATGTGCCCTCCGCCGATCATCCCGCGGTGCTTGCAACTCTTATGAGCTGGAACGACGTGCCCGATCAGGCATATATCGCCACGCTGATGAAGCTGACCGACGACCGCGTGATCAAGCTGGAAGAAGCGACCGAGACCAAGAAGAAGGGTCTGCTCCGTCGCGAAAAAGAGGAGCAGACGTATCGCATCACAGTGACCGACGAGGCCTGGAAGGCTGCCAAGAAGGACGGCATCGATCGCGACGTGCTCAAGGTCTTCTTCGCTGGCGTTAAGCCCGATAAAGACGGCGTCCGTTCGCGCACGTTTAGCGAGCTGGAGGAGTATGCCAGCGAGCGTACTGAATCTGTTGGCGACAAGCTCGAGGACTATCAGAGCACGGTTAAGGGCAAGCTGGAGGAGTGCGAGTTTATCGCATCGGATGGCACTATCGCGATGGTGGCCGGCCTGGTTCTCGGCATCATCATTGTCTTTGGCATTTTGGGCTCTCTGATCTATACCGACTTTGCGGATGCCAATGTCGGTGCCGCTATGATTTCGATCCCCGTCACGATCGTGGGCTTTGTCCTGAGCTGCACCTTCCGCCGTTACACGCCGGAGGGCGCCGAGGTGGCGGCTCGCTGCAAGGCGCTCAAGCATTGGCTCGAGGACTTTACGCGTCTGAAGGAGGCCGTCCCCAGCGACCTGATCTTGTGGAACAAGTTGCTGGTGATGGGCGTTGCCCTGGGCGTTTCGAAAGAAGTGCTGCGACAGCTGGCCGAAGCCGTGCCTGCGGACCTGCGCAACAGTGACGATTTCTACGACAACTACCCCTGCTACTGGTGGTATTACCATCACTACGGCAACGAGTCCCCGCTCGATTCGTTCAACGATGTGTACCACGAGACCATCCGCGAGCTGGCTTCGAGTTCCGATAGCTCGAGCGGCGGCAGCGGTGGCGGCTTTTCCGGTGGCGGCGGTGGCGGCGTCGGCGGAGGCGGCGGCGGAACGTTCTAGCGAGCGCTTGCTTTGGGGTGGATCTTTCTGGGCGGTTGCCAGGGAAGATTCATCCCATTTTTGTGCATCGAAACGGGTCAAACTTTCCGCTGAGGACCTTCGCGCAAGGGACAGTGGACAAAAAATGCCAAATATGAGTACTATTGCTGCGTTGGTCACATATGTTTGCACATAATAACGGGCTCCTAATGAGAGTACTTCTCGTTAGGAGCCCATTTTATTGAACATTTGGGGAGTTACGTCAGCTCGTGCAGCTGGTCGTCATGCCTATAAGCATCAAAAATGCCCCGAATCGCTGCTACTAAAAAGGTAACAGTACTCATATTTGATGTATTTTGACCACGGCTATCTACAAACCCCCTAGGCCACTCATTAGGGACAGACTTAAATGACTAGTTGTTGGGGATCAGTCATTGGGGACGTTCTTAAATGACTAGGTGTGGCTGCTTGGGCTAGGCTGTTAGATCGAGTTCGTAGAGGAAGCTTTCGCGCGGCATGGCGTGGCGGCGCTCTTCGCGGTTGGCGCGGTGCGTGGCCGTGCGCTTAAAGCCGTGCAACTCGTAGAACTTCCATGAGCAGTTGGAGTCGGTGTACAGGTGCGCCCTCGTCGCTCCAAGCGAGGACAGGTGCGAGACTGCGGCATCGAGCAGAACCGTGCCAACGCCCAGGCCATGGACATCGCGATCCACGGCAAGCAGCGTGACCTCGTTGTCGTGCGGCAACGGGCTGCTCTCGAGCAGACGGTTGTTGGTTCGGATGGTTGCGCGTACAAACGAGAGATACTCGGCGCAGGCATCGGGCTCCAGCTCACGCATCTGCGATAGCAGCGCGCGTTCGGTATCCATCCAATGTTCCTTAACGGTGGCGCCGGAGCTCTGTCCCGCACGCGCGAGCGAAATGCCACGCGCCTGACCGTCAATCACCGCAACCTGCGAAAACGTCGACGACGAAAGGCAGTAGGCAAGGTCGCACGCGGCCTCAAGGCGGTTGTACTCATCGTTATCCGAATTGTTATGCCAAAGCTGCTGCAGAATCAGCGCGATGGCGTCGAAGTCTTCGGTGTCAAACGGTCGGTAGAGAACCCGCGAGACCATAGTGCCTCTTTCTTTTGCGGATGCATATCGAGCACAGTTCTACCACGCCATTGGCATCTAATTATGGTGCCCCTGTGTTCCATGAACTCACCGCGCCCGGTGCTGCGCCCATGCCCTCCGCTCGCAAGCTTTTTCTGCACATGCGACCGTTGCGGGGTGCATCGACGCGCTCGATGCGCTACATTAAATCAGTATTTTCAATGCCGCTGCGCGAGCGCTGCAGATCGACGTATCACCGACTCACAGAGCACGGCGGCGTACCAGACAGGAGGACTGCATGGGATCTGATGTGAAGATCGCACGCGCGTTGATCTCGGTTACCGATAAGACGGGCGTCGTCGATTTCGCACGGACGCTGGTCGATGACTTTGGCGTCGAGATCATCTCTACGGGCGGCACGGCTCGTGCCATCGAGGACGCGGGCGTTCCCGTAACCCCCATCGAGGAGTTCACGGGCTATCCCGAGATGATGGACGGCCGCGTTAAGACCCTGCACCCCAAGGTTCACGGCGCGCTGCTGGCCCGCCGCGATTCCGAGCAGCACATGCAGGAGGCCGCTCAGCACGGCATTAAGCTGATCGACCTGGTCGTCGTCAACCTGTACGAGTTCGAGAAGACCGTTGCCAACCCCGAGGTCACCTTCGCGGATGCCATCGAGCACATCGACATCGGCGGTCCCTCCATGCTGCGCTCTGCTGCCAAGAACGCCACGAGCGTTACCGTCATCTCCGATCCGGCCGACTACGACGCCGTCCTGGCCGAGATGCACGAGACCGGCGGTTGCACCACGCTTTCCACCCGTCGTCGCCTGCAGGTGAAGGTCTACCAGACCACCGCCGCCTACGACACGGCTATCTCCCGTTGGCTTGCCGCCCAGGCAAGTGACGTGGCGGATACCTCTGCCAAGCTCGAGATTTCGCTGGAGAAGGTCGACGACCTGCGCTATGGCGAGAATCCTCAGCAGAAGGCTACGGTCTACCGCTTTGCCGAGGGTTGCGAGAACACCGCGAGCTCGCAGTTTCCGCTCGTGGGCTCCGAGCAGATCCAGGGCAAGCCGCTCAGCTACAATAACTATCTGGATGCCGATGCCGCTTGGAACCTGGTTCGCGAGTTCGACGAGCCTGCCTGCGTGATCCTCAAACACCAGAACCCCTGCGGCTCCGCCGTTGCCGAGGACATTACGTCCGCTTACGACCGCGCCTTCGCCTGCGATCCCAAGAGCGCCTTCGGCGGCATCATCGCCTGCAACCGCGAGGTTCCCTTTGAGCTGGTTGAGCATTTTGCCGATCAGAACAAGCAGTTTGTCGAGGTCATCATCGCCCCGAGCTACACTGCCGAGGCGCTCGAGCGCATGGCCAAGCGCCCCAACCTGCGCGTGCTGGCTACCGGCGGCGTGGACCACGGCGCCCAGGTGGAACTGCGCTCCATCGACGGCGGCATGCTGGTGCAGGAGGTCGACCACGTGACCGAGGACCCCGCGACCTTTACGTTCCCCACCGACCGCAAGCCCACCGATGCCGAGATGGCCGAGCTCGAGTTTGCCTGGAAGGTCTGCAAGGGCGTCAAGTCCAACGCCATCCTGGTCTCCAAGGGCAAGGCCGGCATTGGCATGGGCCCCGGTCAGCCCAACCGCGTTGACTCTGCGCTGCTTGCCTGCGAGCGCGCCGAGGACTTCTGCGAGCGCGAGGGCGTGGAGAAGGGCGGCTTTGCCTGCGCAAGCGACGCGTTCTTCCCGTTCCGCGACAACGTCGACGTGCTTGCCGCACACGGCGTGACCTGCATCATCCAGCCCGGCGGCTCCAAGCGCGATGACGAGAGCATCCAGGCCTGCAACGAGCATGGCATCGCAATGGTCTTCACAGGAGCCAGACATTTTAGGCACTAGGGCTTTCCCAAGCACCCGACCTTGCCCCTCAAACCGTCGCTTGCGTACATTTAGTACGCGGCGCTCCTCTTTCGGGGCAATCTCGGGCACTTGGAAAACCCTTAATGAGATGTTGTTCTATCCCATTAAGCTGATTGATTGCCGGGCCATATCTTCAAAATAATCTCTGCAAAAGACGGCCGCTCCGTTTGGAGGGCCGTCTTTTTGGTATAAGAGGACGGAATGACTAACACGAAAGGTATGACCATGCCCCAGATTGATGATGCAGAGCTGTTTGGCAATGCCGAGGACCAGCGTGCGTACGAGGACTTTTGCGCCAATCAGGAGGCGGTCGAGAAGTTTACGCTCGACAAGCCCGCGCTTATCTGCCGTTGGCGCATGTCCAACAAAAAGGTGCCCATGCTCAACCGTCACATTCGCGCGCTGTCCGAGCGCTTGGTGCAGGGCGAGCCGCTTACCCATAACATGCTCAGCTGGGCCAAGCAGCACGTTGAGTGGTCGCTTGCCGAGGGCGATTACACCGCGCACGACGGCGTGCTCATGCTGGTGATCGACGTTAACGGCAATGCCGCCATGACGGTGGGTGAGTACGAGCCGCTGGCCGATACTTCGGCCAAGGCGCTGCGTGCCCGCTCCGCCGAGGCCCGCTCCGAGGCCGACGAAACCGGCGTGGCGCCCGAGCTGCTCGCTGCCGTCAACAACGGCGAGCTGGCCTTTGTGGCGCCGGCGGACGAGTGCCTGTGTGGCACGGCGACGCTCATAGAGCAGCTGGCCCAGACCAAGGGCATCCCGGTCACGCGCGTAGACATTCCCGCACAGCTCAAGGGCGCCTTGTTCCTGGTAAGCGACGAGCACGGCGTGGTGCCTGCCACCGACGCCGACGCCGCCGAGTCTGATGCCGCGACGGTCGCCTTCTTTGCCGACGGCTACGAAAAGCTTCGCGCCCGCCGCTAAATGATTATTCTGGGACGGGGATTAAAGAATCATTTTGGTTCCCGCCACCGCTGCGAGTGCGAGGCGGACAAAACGCCCCCGCTCGCGAACAGTTCTGTCACCTTGGCGACGTGCGTGGCGCGCACCTGCAGTTTCGCAGCCATAATGGTGGCAAGACAACCAAGAGGGGAGCGGAATCCATGGCGCTAATCTATATCGTTGAGGACGACGAGCCCATTCGTCGTGAGCTTGTCGACATCCTTGCCCGCGCCGGGTTTGAAATCGAGGCCTGCGAATCGTTCGAGCATGTCTCGCGCGATATTCTCGCCGCCGCGCCCGACCTGGTGCTGCTCGACCTCACGCTTCCCGTCAAGGACGGCCAGCATATCTGCCACGAGGTTCGCCGCGAATCCGAGGTCCCCATCATCGTCCTCACCTCGCGCACGACCGAGATCGACGAGGTCATGGCCATGACGCTCGGCGCGGACGACTTTGTTCCCAAGCCCTATAGCGCGCGCGTGCTCGTGGCGCGCATCAACGCACTGCTGCGTCGCACCGCGGCGTCAGGCGAGCGCAGCACGCTCGTCCACAAGGGGCTGGAGCTCGACCTCGCCCGCTCTATGGTCACCAACACGGCGACCGGCGACAGCACCGAGCTCACCAAAAATGAGCTGCGCATTCTCTCGCTGCTCCTGAGCCGCGCGGGCAAGATCGTCTCGCGCTCGGCCATCATGCAGGACCTGTGGGACTCCGACGCCTTCGTGGACGACAATACGCTCACCGTCAACATCAACCGCCTGCGCACCACGCTCGAAAAAATCGGCATCAAGGGGTATTTGACGACGCATCGCGGCCAAGGCTATTCGGTCTAGGGGCCGGCTATGTCGTTTGGCAAGTTCTTTAAAGATGCACTGCTTCCCGTCGCCGTGTGGACGTGCGGCGTGCTGCTGAGCTGCTTTGTGCTGACGGTCGCCGGCGCACCCGTTTCTATCGTGGTCGTGGCGGTTGGCGTGTCCTTTATCTTCGGTATGCTCGGCATCGTGATCGAGTACGCTCGCCGTCGCCGTTTTCTGCGTCAGTTGGAGCGCGCGGCAGAGGAGCTCGAGAGTCCCGCATGGGTGCAGGAGATGGTGCAATGCCCAACCTATGCCGAGGGCGAGCTCGAGTACGAGGTCCTGTGCCGGGTGGGCAAAGCCGCCTGCGACGAGGTTGCCGAGGGCCGGCGTAAGACCGAAGACTATCGCGACTATATCGAGAGCTGGGTCCACGAGGCCAAGCTGCCCCTGGCGGCGGCTCACCTGATTCTGGAAAACCTCGACGGCGGCGCAGATGACCCAACACGTGTCGATGACCTGGGTCGCGAGTTGGCTCGCGTGGAACGCTATATCGACCAGGCGCTGTACTACGCGCGCTCGGAAGTCGTGGAGCGCGACTACCTGATTCGCCGCTGGGACCTTAAGACCTTGGTGACGGGTGCGATTAAGGCCAACGCGCGCGAGCTCATTGCGGCGCACGTGGCTCCGGTGTGCGAGAACCTCGACTTCGAGGTCTTTACCGACGAAAAATGGCTCGAGTTTATCCTGGGCCAGCTCATTCAGAACAGCATTAAATATGCGCGCGAGGACGGCGCGAAGATCGTGTTTTCGGGCGCGTTACTGGACGAGGGCCTGGCGAGCGAGCGCATCGAGCTCACCGTTGCGGACAACGGCTGCGGCGTGTGTGCGGCAGACCTGCCGCGCGTGTTCGAGAAGGGCTTTACCGGCGACAACGGCCGCACCACCAAGCGCGCAACGGGCATCGGCCTCTACCTGGTGGCGCGCCTATGCTCCAAGATGGGCATCGACGTCACGGCGGCATCCGACTCCGGCGAAGGCTTTGTCGTAACGTTCGCCTTCTCGACGAACAAGTTCCAATACTTTGAGTAGCCGGGCCGTCTTGCGCTACGGACGGCTATGTTCCCGAACGTGAACTTAGCTAAGGCAACTGGCGTTATGTTCCCGAACGTGAACATAACTATGAGGCTCAAATGGATCTCCCAAAACAAAAACGTGCAGCCCAAACAAAACGTGCCGCCCCAAACGGGGCGGCACGCCATCTTTTATCAGCCAACTCGCTGAAGTAAGGCTGCGAAGGCCGCGAGGCCGGGAGGGGTTTCCTAAGGGCACATCCCGCAGCCGCAACGCGGCGAGGACGTGCCCGTGGAAACCCCGCAGGCCCCGCGGCCGGTGGGAGCAACGCTACTTTACGACCAAAATGTCGCAGTCGGTATTGCGCAGCAGGAACGTCGAAATCGAACCCAGAAGCGCATACTTGATCGAGGACAGGCCGCGAGCGCCGCAGAGCACCAGGTCGGGCTTGACCACGTCGAGCATCTCGTCTTTGAGCGTCTCGCGAATACGACCGGCACGTATCATGACCTCGACCTCGGGAATATCGGGATTGGCCTTGGCCTCTTCGAGCTGCTTTTCGATGGAGTTCTTAAAGGCCTCCTCCAGACCGTTGACCAAATCGACCGGATAGGAGCCGGCGCTCTCGAGCGCCGTGGAATCGATAACGTGGCCGATAATCAGCTTGGCGCCGTTGTTCGCGGCGACCTTGATGGCGCGTGCGAGCACAAAATCCTGCTGCTCAGTACCGTCGAGTGAAACAAATACCTTGGTGTAACCCTCGTTCATGGTTTCCTCCTTGGTCTATCGCACGGGCGCGGGGCTCGTGCGTCGGGCGGGCGCGGGTGCGTTGACCGCCGGACACTTTATCTTGTTGCAGTTATACCCAAGGATTTCGGTTTAACTGCTCGCAATTCTGTGAACGGGCGAGTTTTTTGGTAAGGGTAGGCGCGGTCGCACCGCCAACGGTTGATAATGGGACATCGCCCGCATCGTCCGCAGAACATCTACCGGCGGGTGTCTAACGAGGGGGTCCCTTTGGATATCATCGAGCTTTTAAAATCTGCCTTCATGGGCCTGGTCGAGGGCATCACCGAATGGCTGCCCGTTTCGTCGACCGGTCACATGATCTTGGTGGACGAGTTCGTCAAGATGAACGTGAGCGAGACGTTCTGGAACATGTTCCTGGTCGTGATTCAGCTTGGCGCCATTTTGGCCGTCTGTGTGCTGTTCTTCCATGAGCTCAATCCGTTCTCGCCCAGCAAGGGCAAGGAGGGCCGTCACGACACCTGGGTGCTGTGGGGCAAGATTGTGCTCGGTTGCATTCCTGCGGCGGCGATCGGCCTGCCGCTCAACGACTGGATGGAGGAGCATTTCTACAATGCTCCCGTCGTGGCGCTGGCGCTCATTGTGTACGGCGTGCTGTTTATCGTGATCGAGAACTGGCGCGCGAGCAAGCGCGAGGAAATGGCCGTTGCCGGTTCGTTTGGTTCGCGTGCTGTGGTGTCGGGTGGACGTCCCGCCGGTGCGCACTTTGCGGCGCCCGCCACGGCTACCGCTGAGGATGAGGACGATGACGAGAATCTGGACTTTGGTTCCATCGCCACGCTCGAGGATCTAAGCTGGAAGACTGCGCTGGGTATCGGCTGCTTCCAGGTGCTTTCGCTGGTGCCTGGTACGTCTCGCTCCGGTTCTACCATCATCGGCGGCCTGCTTTTGGGCTGCACGCGCTCGGTGGCGTCTAAGTTCACGTTCTTCCTGGCCATCCCTGTCATGTTTGGCGCGAGTGCGCTCAAGCTGGTCAAGTACTTCATCAAGGGCGGCACGTTCGGCACCAACGAGATCGCCATCTTGGGCGTGGGCTGCGTCGTCGCCTTTGTGGTGTCGCTCATTGCCATCAAGTGGCTTATGGGCTTCGTTCGCCGTCACGACTTCAAGTGCTTCGGCGTCTACCGCATCATCCTGGGCATCGTGGTGCTCGCGTACTTCTTCGTTCTGGAGCCTATGCTCGGCCTGTAACTTGGTTGACGCTGCGCGGCGGCCAGAGCGACAACTTGTCATTCAACGAGGGCGGCATGACCAAAAGGTCTATGCTGCCCTCTTTTTTGGGCGATGGGGTGGGTCCGATGGTGGCGCACGGAGTCGTGGTGTGATTTGCGTCGGTGTCCGCGCGGCTCGGTATACTGGTACGGCTCAAACTATGGCGCTGCCCGCAGGCGCGCCGTCCGTCAGATGAGGAGTCGCCCATGACCCAGCCCCTGCCCTGGGAAAAGAATGCTGCGGTACCCGTGCCGCCCGCGCCGGAACCCGTGCCACTCGATGCATACACCGCCCCCGCTGCGCCGGAGCCCGAGCTCGTTCCGCTCGACATCTACGACGCTCCTGCGCCGGCACCCAAACCCGCCAAGCCGCTCGTCGACATCGACAGCCTTAATCCCGCCCAGCGCGAGGCGGTCCTGACCACCGAGGGCCCGTTGCTGGTGCTCGCCGGCGCCGGCTCGGGCAAGACCCGCGTCTTGACCTTCCGCATCGCACATATGCTCGGCGACTTGGGTGTTAAGCCTTGGCAGGTTCTTGCCATTACGTTTACCAACAAGGCTGCGGCAGAGATGCGCGAGCGTCTGACGGCACTCATCCCCAGCGGCACCCGTGGCATGTGGGTGTGCACCTTCCATGCCATGTGCGTGCGCATGCTGCGCGAGGACGCCGATCTGCTGGGCTACACCGGCCAGTTCACCATCTACGATGACGATGACTCAAAGCGCATGGTGCGTGACATTATGCAGGCGCTCGGCATCGAGCAAAAGCAGTTCCCCATCAACATGATCCGCAGCAAGATCAGCTCGGCCAAAAACGCCATGATCGGCCCCGAGGACATGCTCAAGAGCGCCGATAGCCCCAATGACAAAAAGGCCGCGCAGGTCTACCTGGAGCTGGAGCGCCGCCTGCGCGCCGCCAACGCGATGGACTTCGACGACCTGCTCGTGCGCACGCTCGAGCTGCTGCGCACCCGCCCCGAGGTGCTCGACAAGTATCAAGAGCGCTTCCGCTACATTAGCGTCGACGAGTATCAGGACACCAACCACGTCCAGTACGAGATCGCCAACCTGCTGGCCGCCAAGTACCAAAACCTTATGGTCGTGGGCGACGACGACCAGTCCATTTATAGCTGGCGTGGCGCCGACATCACCAACATCCTGGACTTTGAGCAGGACTTTAAAAACTGCAAGACCGTCAAGCTGGAGCAGAACTATCGCTCTACGGGTCATATCCTGAGCGCCGCCAACGCCGTGGTGCGCCACAACTCGCAGCGCAAGGACAAGCGCCTGTTTACGGCCGAGGGCGACGGCGAGAAGATCCAGGCCTTCCAGGCGAGCGACGAGCGCGACGAGGGCCGCTGGATTGCCGGCGAGATCGAGAAGCTGCATGCCAAGGGTACGAGCTACGACGATATCGCCGTGTTCTACCGCACCAACGCCCAGTCGCGTATCCTCGAAGATATGTTCCTGCGCGCGGGCGTGCCCTACAAGATCGTCGGCGGCACGCGATTCTTCGACCGCGCCGAGATCCGCGATGTCATGGCCTATCTCAAGATGATCGTGAACCCGGCCGACGAGATGAGCGTCAAACGCGTCATCAACACGCCGCGCCGCGGCATCGGCTCCACTTCGATCCAAAAGATTGAGCAGCTGGCGCGCGACAACCGTTGCTCGTTCTTCCAGGCCTGCGAGATCGCAACAGCCGAGACGGGCATGTTTAGTGCCAAGGTGCGCAACGGCCTGTCGAGTTTTGTGGCGCTGGTGCGCGAGGGCCGTCGCATGGACGGCGAGCTCAAGGATGTCGTCGAGATGATTGTCGACAAGACGGGCCTGCTGCAGGCGTTCCGCGCCGAGGGCACCATGGAGTCCGAGAGCCGCGCCGAGAACATCCAGGAATTCCTGGGCGTCGCTGCCGAATTTGAGGAGACGCACGAGGATATCGAGGGCACGCTCGAGAGCTTGGAAGAGCTGCGTGCAGCCGGTGTTGCCGATGTGCCTGTCAGTGCCGAGCCCGAGCCCGTCGTGGTGAGTGCGCCCGCGCCCGAGCCGGGGCCGTCCGCTCCGGCATCCTCGTTTGAGGCACTTGTCGGCGCTCGTGACGCCGCGGGCTCCAATCCGCTCGATAGCCTAGCCGCCCCGGCGCTCTCGCCGCAGGATGCCTTGGCCGCCGCCATCGCGGGCAACGCGTATGCCGTGCCAACAGAGCTACCGGCGGGCGCCGTGCATGCCGACGAGATCGAGCGCACCTACGGTCCGCTCACCTGTAAGGCACTGCCGGCACTCATGGAGTGGCTGGCCCTGCGCTCCGACTTGGATTCCCTGGCCGGCGAGACGCATGCCATTACCATGATGACCATCCACTCCGCCAAGGGCCTGGAGTTCCCGGCGGTGTTCGTGGCCGGCATGGAGGAGGGTATCTTCCCGCACGTGCACGACTTTGGCGGCAGCGATGACCCGGGCAAGCTCGAGGAGGAGCGTCGCCTGGCCTACGTTGCCATCACGCGTGCCCGTAAGCGCCTGTTCCTGACCTATGCGGCCACGCGTCGCACCTACGGCTCGACCTCTGCCAACCCGCGCTCTCGTTTCCTCAACGAGATTCCGTTTGAGGATATCGAGTTTAGCGGTATCGGTTCTGCCGGTTTTGAGGGCACGGGCTGGGAGAAGCGCGGCGACCGTCACGGCACCTTTGGCTCGGGCATGGGCTCGGATATGTATGGCGGCAAGGTGTTCGGTTCGCATACGCGCTCGACCGGCGGTTCCGGTTCGCGCGGCGGATCGAGCTTCGACGATTTCTTTGGTGGCAGCACCTATGGCACCGAGCGCCATCGCGGGGTTTCGCCCGACGCCGGCCGTGTTGCCTCGACCTTTGGTTCGGGCGCGTCGCGAGCTAAAAAGCCGTCGTCCAAGGTGTCGCCGACGGTGGAGCGCAAGGTCGATCGCGCCAGCGCGTCGCAGGACTTTGCCGCGGGCGATACCGTGAGCCACAAGACCTTTGGCACCGGTACCGTGATCTCGGTCGCCGGAGACATGATCGAGGTCCAGTTCGAAAAAACCGGCCAGACCAAAAAGCTGATGAAGGGCTTTGCGCCGATCGTCAAGCTGTCGTAATCTCGGCGGCCCCGGACAGGCGCCATGGACAACGTCGCCTGCTCGGACAGTCCTGCTCGCACGGAGAGCACATTAAGTGCTCTCCGGCTCGTGCGGAACTCGCGATCGACGTTGTCCATGGCGCCTGTCCGGGGCCTTGGGTAACGTTGCTTGCGAACGTCGCTTTGCTCGTTCGCTTTTTGGTCTGGAGAGCCGGGTGGGCTGATATATAGAAACGATTAGGGGCTCTCCCGTACATGGACGGGAGAGCCCCTTGTTGCGTTTGGGTTGTTGGTGCGATCTACAGGTGCGAGACGATCAGTTCCATCTTGCCTTCGAGGTCAATGTCGCTGACGGTGCTCGGAGCTAGCAGGTGGCTTCCCTTGTGGACGGGGTCGCCGCAGACGGTGCCTTCGCCGTCGATGACCGACAGACACATGAAGGGCCAGCGCTGCTCGAGGGTCTTGCTGCCGTCGACGCGCACGCGATCGACGGTGTAGCAGGAGTTGGACTCGAGCTCGGTCACGCCGTCGACTTCGGGCGCGGTCACGGTGCCGTCGGTCGGAGCCTGAGCATCAAAGTCGATGCAGTCGAGGCTCTGCTCAATGTGCAGGGGACGCAGTTTGCCGTCGGTGCCGGGACGGTCGTAGTCGTACAGGCGATACGTCACGTCGCTCGACTGCTGCGTCTCCAAAATGAGCGTGCCGGTCTTGATGGCGTGCACGGTGCCGGAATCAATCTGGAAAAAGTCGCCCTTGTGAATCGGCAGCACGTTGAGCATGTCGTCCCAACGGCCTTCCTCGATCATCTGTGCGGCCTCGGCACGATCCTTGGCGCGCTGCCCGACGATGATCGTGGCGCCGGGCTCGCAGTCCAGCACATACCAGCACTCGGTCTTGCCCAGGCTTCCGTTCTCGTGCTCGGCGGCGTACTCGTCGTTGGGGTGAATCTGGATCGAAAGGTCGTCCTTGGCGTCCAGAATCTTGATGAGCAGCGGGAACTCCTTGCCCTCGCAGTTGCCAAAGAGCTCGCGGTGCTCGGCCCACAGCCACGACAGTGTGTGGCCGGCATACGGGCCCTCCGCGATCTGGCAGTCGCCGTTGGGGTGGGCCGAGATAGCCCAACACTCACCGATGGGACCCTCGGGAATGTCGTAACCAAATACGGTTTCGAGCTGGCGGCCGCCCCAGATCTTCTCGTGGAAAATCGGCGTCAGTTTAATCAAATCGGACATGTTCATACTCCCATGGTGTTGCGCGGCCGCCCGCTCTAATCGAGTCATAACGAGCGCCCGCATGACTACAAAAACCTATGCCAACGTTACGTTGTGCAGCTCAAAGCGGTCGCCGACGTTGCGCGAAATCGAGTACTCAAAGGCGTTGCCGCTATCCAAAAAGCCAATCTGGTTGAGTTCGAGCAGGGGAGCGCCGGGTTTGGTGCCCAGACGCTCGGCCTCTTCCTCGGTTGCCGCCACGGCGCGGATGGTGCGGTGGAAGCTCGAAATCTTCAGCCCGCATTGCTCGCGGATAAAGCTATAGACCGATCCGTATAGGTCCTTCTTTTTAAGGCCCGGTATCAGCTCGAGAGGCATGTAGGTGTACTCGATGACGATGGGCTTCTCGTCGACCTGGCGCACGCGCACGATGTGATAGGCAAAGTCGTCCTCGGCAATTCCCAGCTGAGTTGCGACGTCCGCTGGTGGATTGACAATCGAGAAATCGTAGACCACCGAGGTCACCTTCTCCCCGCGGTGCTCATACGAAAAGCCCTGGGCGCGGTCGTTTTTGCCCTGGAAAAACGCCTGGTCGGGAAGACCCGCCGTGTCCTTAACGTAGGTGCCCGACCCGCGACGGCTGGTAACAAGACCCTCCTCGGTGATCTGCTCGATCGCGCGCTTGACGGTGATCTTGGAAACGCTATAGAGCTCGCAGAACTCAACGACGGTGGGTAGCTTGTCGCCCGGTTTAAGAGCGCCGTCCTCGATGCTTCGACGGATATCTGCAGCTATCGCCTCGTATTTGGGAATCATGGAACCTCCTTTCCGGCTTGATTGAGTACAGAAGAAAGTATAGTCAACACCTAAGCATCCCTATTGCGTTTTTGAAAAGTTCGAGAAAGGTTTAATTAAAAAACGCTTCTCTTTAAAAACTAGAGCGCTCTAAATGAATATGCACTCGAATAATGTGGTATTGAGCAAATTGATTGGCTCGAGGACGGGGCTGGGCTGTTTTGCCGCCCAGCGAACCGAATCTCATGCTTTGAGTTTCCCCAGATAAAACCCGCCAAAACAAACCTGTCCCTTTTTGGCAGGTTTTTGCCTTGGGAGCGGTACCATACAGGCAATGTTTAAACGAGAAAGGTGGGCTCCCATGGAACCTAAGCAGTACTACATCGGCATTGACGTCGGCGGCACTTCGGTTAAGGAGGGCCTGTTCGATGAGGACGGCAACCTGCTTGCCAAGGCCAGTGTGCCCACGCCTCCCATCGTTGATGCTGCGGGCTTTGCCGCGGTGACCGAGGCTATTGACCAGGTGGTTGCCAAGGCTCAGATTCCGCGTGCCTTTGTGGCGGGCATTGGTCTGGCCGTTCCGTGCCCCATCCCGGCATCGGGCGATGCCAAGGTCAAGGCCAACATTGCCATTAACCTGCCCGAGCTGAGAGTCGCCATTCAGGAGCACTGCCCCGACGCGGTCGTTAAGTACGAGAACGATGCCAACGCCGCTGCCATGGGCGAGGCCTGGCTCGGCTCTGCCAAGGGCGTGCAGAACGTGGTGATGGTCACCATCGGTACCGGCGTGGGCGGCGGCGTTATCGTTAACGGCGACGTGGTGTCGGGCGTTGTGGGCGCCGGCGGCGAGATTGGCCACATGTGCCTGAACCCGGCCGAGGAGCGCACCTGTGGCTGTGGCGGCCATGGCCACCTGGAGCAGTATTCCAGCGCCACCGGCGTGGTGAGCAACTACCTTGCCGAGTGCAAGAAGGCGGGCGTCGAGCCCATCGAGCTCACCGGCCCCTCCGATTCCAAGGACGTGTTCCAGGCCTGCCGCGAGGGTGACAAGCTCGCGCTGGCCGCGGCCGATACCATGGCCGACTATCTCGGCCGCGCACTGGCGCTTATTGCCAACGTGGTTGATCCCGAGATGTTCCTCATCGGCGGCGGCGCCTCCGCCTCGGCCGATGTCTACCTCGACAAGGTTCGCGAGCACTTTAAGCAGTACGCGCTTTCCGCCTCGCGCGAGACGCCCATTAAGGTCGCTTCGCTCGGAAACGACGCCGGCATCATCGGTGCCGCCTACGTAGCCCTGCGCGCCGCCGGTAAATAGCTGGTGCAAGGGGGACAGGTTACTTTGCACCAACATGGTGCAAAAGGGACAGCCTTGGCCCCCGTGCCTGCCCCAATTTGTGCCGCGGCCCTTCCATCTCATAGGGTTCGGCGTCAGCGTGCTACCATAGCTACGTCCAAGTACACATATCAAGTGGAGGATATCCATGGCAAACGTTCTTGTCTTTGGTCACCAGAACCCCGATAACGACGCCATCATGAGCGCCGTCGTCCTGTCCCAGCTGCTCAACCAGGTTGAGTATGCCGGCAACACCTACGAGGCCTGCGCCCTTGGTCAGCTTCCGGCCGAGTCCGCCAAGCTGCTCGCCGACGCCGGCATCGCCGAGCCCCGCGTGATCGAGTCCGTCGAGGCCGGCCAGCTCGTCGTCCTCACCGACCACAACGAGTCCGCGCAGTCCGTCGCCGGCCTTAAGGACGCCACGGTCTTTGGCGTCGTCGACCATCACCGCATCGGCGACTTTGAGACTGCCGGCCCGCTGCACTACATCTGCCTGCCCTGGGGCTCCAGCTGCACCATCGTCACCAAGCTCGCCGGCGTGCTCGGCGTTGAGCTTTCCGACATCCAGGCCAAGCTGCTGCTCTCGGCCATGATGACCGACACGCTCATGCTCAAGAGCCCCACCACCACCGATGTCGACCGCGCCGTCGCCGCCAAGCTCGGCGAGCAGGTGGGCGTCGACCCGGTCAAGTTTGGCATGGAGGTCTTCCTCACCCGTCCGTCCGGCTCCTTCACCGCAGCCGAGATGGTCGGCAACGACATCAAGATGTTCGAGCCTGCTGGCAAGAAGCTGCTCATCGGCCAGTACGAGACTGTCGACAAGACCCGCGCACTCGGCATGATCGACGAGATCCGCGAGGCCATGCGCGCCTACGCCGCCGAGAAGGGTGCCGACGGCATCGTCCTGTGCATCACCGACATCATGGAGGAGGGCTCGCAGGTCCTGCTCGAGGGCGAGACTGAGGCCGCTCAGAAGGGCCTGGGCATTGCCGACGAGCACGACGGCGTCTGGATGCCGGGTGTCCTCTCCCGTAAGAAGCAGGTCGCTGCCCCCATCATGGCCGCCTGCTAGGTTTAGTTGACCAAACGCTACGACCGGATCGCGGACGCCCCGCGCTCCGGTCGTTTTTTGTGCGCGGTGCCGCGTCGTCTCTTGGACAGGCGTGCCCGTCCCGTTGAGCAAATAATGTTCAACCTGTGGTTCCGCTTTTCGGCCATGCCTGCGTGCTTGTCGTGCAGGGTAGGCTAGATGCAAGCGTAATACGTTAGAGCGCGGCGCCGCCATCTGGGCGGGCCGTGCTTTTTTAAGACGGGAGCTTTCCCGTGAAAGGAGCCGCCCATGGCAGCAACTGAGCAGCTGTTCAATGTTCGTGAGCGCAAGCGCTTTGAACGTCACGACATCTGGGAGCGCATTGCCGAGAACGGCACCATTTCTGCCGCCGTCATGGTGATCGCCGCCATCGCCGCCGTCATCTGCGCCAATACCGATGCCTACGAGGCCATCCATCACTTTTTGGAGACCCCGCTGTATGTGGGTCTGGGTAACCTTACGGCTGGTCTCACCGTTGAGCTTTTCGTCAACGACTTCCTCATGGCGATTTTCTTTTTGTTGGTGGGCATTGAGCTTAAGTACGAGATGACGGTCGGCGAGCTCAAGAATCCGCGTCAGGCCATGCTTCCCATGTTGGCGGCCGTGGGCGGCGTCGTCGTTCCCGCCTGCATCTACCTGATCTTTAACCATGCCGGCGCCCGCAACGGTTGGGCCATCCCCATGGCAACCGATATTGCCTTTGCGCTGGGCGTGCTGTCGCTTTTGGGCAATCGCGTGCCCAACGGCGTGCGCGTGTTCTTCTCGACGCTCGCCATCGCCGACGATCTGATTTCCATCGCCGCCATCGCCATTTTCTACGGTCAGAGCCCCAATCCGTTTTGGTTGGGCGCCGCCGCACTTGTGACCTGCGCGCTCGTGTGGCTCAACAAGACGCAGCATTACCGCCTTGCCCCGTATTCGGTACTGGGTCTGCTGTTGTGGTTCTGCATGTTCAAGAGCGGCGTACATGCCACGCTTGCTGGCGTCATCCTGGCCTTCACCATTCCGGCCAAGTGCGGCGTCAAGCTCGATAGTCTCACCGATTGGCTGGGCGAGTGCCTGCCGCTGCTCGATGACCGCTACGACGACGAGGCACACATCCTGGGCCAGCATGACTTTACCGTCTCGACTACCAAGGTCGAGCGCGTCATGCACCGCGTGACCCCGCCGCTCATCCGCATGGAGCGTCTGATCTCCACGCCGGTCAACTTTGTGATCCTGCCGATCTTTGCGTTCGTAAACGCTCAGGTTCGCTTAGTGGGCGTGGACATGAGCACACTGCTCACCGACCCGGTGACGCTCGGCGTGTACTTTGGCATGCTGCTGGGCAAGCCGATCGGCATCTTTGGTATGACGTTTGCCCTGGTTAAGCTTAAGGCCTGCGAGCTGCCGCACAATGTCAACTGGCACATGATCGCCGGTGTGGGCATTCTGGGCGGTATCGGCTTTACCATGTCGATCCTCATCAGCGGCCTCGCCTTCCCGACGGCCCAGTTTGAGGTCTTGGCCGCAAAGGCCGCCATTCTTGCCGGCTCTGTCACCGCGGCCGTGCTGGGCATGATCTACATGAGTGTGATCTGCAAGCACCCCGCGCCCAAGGACGAGTAAAAGCACATACAAGTTTAAAAACGCCGCCTGTGAACACCATCACAGGCGGCGTTTTAATCATTGGGGACGTTCTTAAACGACTAGGGCTATTCCACGGTGCCGTAGACGGCGCCCCAGCCGTGGGCAGCCAAGGCGGAGTTGAGCTGGTCGCAAAGTGACTGGCGGTCGTAGTAGCCGGGCGGCAAAAGATTCACGATCTCCATGAGGTCGGGCGCCAGGTCCAAGATTTCGGCCTGTACGATCAGATCCAGGCGGTCGATGGCGTGGCGGTCGTAAAACAGTCCGTCGACCAGGCGCTGCAAGTCGCCGAATTCCTCGGCCTGAAACGATCCGTACTCCATAGTGCCTCCTTGGGCGCCCCACGCCGGCATGCGCGGCGATTCGTAATTGATTGCGATGAACTTAATCTATCACGGCTTCATAACGTTGCGACGATGGCGGTCTATACTTAGACGAACTGCAACGTACCGCTTCGCGAAAGGTCGCACCCCATGCAGACGATCTACCAGAAGATGGAAACCACCGAACTCGATGCCGCCATCGAGGCGCTCAAAGCCGAGGTCGCCGAGGTCAAGGCCAAGGGCCTGGCGCTCGATATGGCCCGCGGCAAGCCGTCGACCTCCCAGGTGGACATCTCTCGACCCATGCTCGATATCCTCAATGCCGATGCCGATCTGCACGACGGCAACGTCGACTGCTCCAACTACGGCTGCTTTGAGGGCATTCCCTCGGCACGCAAGCTGGCGGGGGAGTTCCTGGGTTGCCCTGCCGAGCAGACGCTCGTGCTGGGTTCGTCGAGTTTGCTGATTGAGCACGACATCGCCGGCATGTTCTGGCGCTGTGGCTCGTGCGGCAGCGACCCTTGGGAGGCTTACGAGGCAGCGCACGACGGCAAGAAGGTCAAGTTCCTGTGCCCCGTTCCCGGCTACGATCGCCACTTTGGCATCACCGCCGACTTGGGCATCGAGAACGTCCCCGTCGCGATGACCGACAATGGCCCCGACATGGACGAGGTTGAGCGCCTGGTTGCCGCCGACGATTCCATCAAGGGCATCTGGTGCGTGCCCAAGTATTCTAACCCCACGGGCATCACCTTTAGCGAGGACACTGTGCGCCGCCTGGTCGAGATGCCCACGGCCGCGCCCGATTTCCGCATCTTTTGGGACAACGCTTACTGCGTGCACGACCTGTACGACGAGACCGACGAGCTCGCAAATATCTTTGACCTCGCTCGCGCGGCGGGCACCGAGGATCGCGTGGTGGCCTTTGCCTCGACGTCCAAGATCACCTTCCCGGGCGCCGGCATCGGCTTTATCGGTGCGAGCCCCGCGGTCATCGCCGAGTTCTCCAAGCGCCTGAAGGCCGGTCTTATTAGCGCCGATAAGCTCAACCAGCTGCGTCACGTGCGCTTCCTTCCCACCATCGAGGCGGTCAAGGAGCACATGAAAAAGCATGCCGAGTTCCTGTGCCCGCGCTTTGAGGCCGTTGAGCGTAAACTCACCGAGGGCTTGGGTAACACGGGTTGCGCCACTTGGACGCATCCCCATGGCGGCTACTTTGTGAGTTTCGATGGCCCCGAGGGCTCGGCCCAGAAGGTCGCCGCGCTTTGTGCCGACCTGGGCGTCAAGCTCACGCCGGCTGGTGCCACCTGGCCTTATGGCAAGGATCCGCGCGACACCAACATCCGCATCGCGCCGAGCTATCCCACGGTCGAGGACCTGGAGGCTGCGCTCGATGTGCTGGTGCTGGCTGTCAAGCTCGTCGCTGCCGAGCTTGCGCGTGCCGAGCGCGCCTAACGCGTAGGGCCCCGCAAGTCCGCGCCTAGTACTATCCGCACTTTCGATACGTAAAGGAGCGTATACATGGATTTGGGTATTTCCACCAACCCCACGCCAGAGCTCTACACCATTAAGGTGACCGGTGAGATCGATATCTCTAACGCCGATAGCCTGCGCAATGCCATCGACCTGGCGCTCGAGCAGCCCACTGAGGCCGTTGAGCTCGATTTTGCCCAGGTGAGCTACATCGATTCGACGGGCATTGGCGTGCTTGTGGGCGCCGCACACCACGCAGCTGATCATGGTAAGCGTTTTAGCTGCGTCAACGTGCAGCCCCCGGTGATGCGCGTGGTTCAGCTGTTGGGCGTCGACCAGGAGATTTCGATCACCGCTGCATAATCTTTGCCCCCAAAAGGGCGTGCCGTTTGGCATATGTTTGTGATGCGCTCGGACGTTTTGGCGTCCGGGCGCTATACTTGACCGAATGAATAGACGAGTTCCGGCCGAATGGCGCGGTGCGGGCTCGACTCACATCGAGCCTTGGAGGTATGTGTGTTTGGTATTGGAGAGGGTGAGCTCGCGATCATCGTGGTCTTCGGCTTTTTGCTGTTTGGCCCGGATAAGCTCCCGCAGATGGGCCGCACGATCGGCCGTGCCATCCGTCAGTTCCGCGAGACGCAGGAAAAGATGACGGCCGTTGTTCAGTCCGAGATTATCGATCCGGTGAGCGAGGCCGCGTCGGCCCCGGTCAAGCCCAAGAAGACTGCTGCGACCGACGACGATTCCGATGCGGACGAGGATGCCGCCGAGACGGCAGCGCCCGCCAAGAAGGAGACCTTTGCCGAGCGTCGCGCCCGTCTTGCTGCCGAGAAGGCCGCAAGCGAGGGTGCTGCTGAGGGCGAAGGCGCTGTTGATGAGGCCGAGGGTACAGAGCCTGCTGCTGCCGTCGAGCCCGAGCCTGCTGCAGAGCCCGAGCCCGAGCCGGCAGAGCCCACGACGGCTGACCTCTACGCCCGTCGTCCCCGCAAGCGCAAGGCCGTCGTCGACCAGCTCGCTTGCGAGCTCGAGGCCGAGGACGATGCCGAGGCTGCTGCCGCCGACGCCCCGAAGGGAGGCGATGAGTAATGCCGATCGGACCTGCGCGCATGCCGCTCTTCGATCACCTGGGAGAGCTCCGTCGCCGCCTGACCATCGTGGTCGTTTCGGTGTTTGCCGCCGCCATCGTGCTGTACTTTGCCACGCCCGTGGTGCTCGATATTCTTGAGGACCCCATCCGCTCCTTTGTGCCGGACGGTAAGTTTTACATCACCACCACGCTCGGCGGCTTTGGCCTGCGCTTCTCGCTTGCCATCAAGATGGCCGTGGTCATGTGCACGCCCATGATCATCTGGCAGATTCTGGCATTTTTCCTGCCGGCACTGCGCCCCAACGAGCGCAAGTGGGTTGTGCCCACGGTGCTCGCCTCGACGGTGCTGTTCTTCCTGGGTGCCATCTTCTGCTACTTCATCATCATCCCGGCGGGCTTTGAGTGGCTCATCGGCGAGACCTCGGCTGTCGCTACGGCGTTGCCCGATCTGGAGAACTACGTCAACATGGAGCTGCTCTTTATGATCGGCTTTGGTGTGGCGTTTGAGCTGCCGCTCATCATCTTCTACCTGTCCGTTTTCCACATCGTGTCCTATGCGGCCTTCCGCAGCGCCTGGCGCTACGTGTACGTAGGCCTGCTCGTGGGTTCGGCTGTGATTACGCCCGACGGCTCGCCCGTTACGCTGGGTCTCATGTATGGCGCCCTGCTCTCGCTCTACGAGATTTCGCTCGCCATCGCTCGCGTGGTCATTACCGCGCGCGAGGGCAAGGAGGGCCTGTTCGTGAGCCGTCTGGACCTGTTCTCGGACGACGAGGACGACGAGGAGTAAATCGGTATGCACGAGGTTGGCATTGTCAACGGCATACTCGATACAGTGATTCGCGCGGCGCGTGGGGCGGGGGCCTCGCGCGCCGTTTTGGTAACGCTGCGTATCGGGGATATGACCGAAGTTGTGCGCGAGGCGCTCGACTTTGCGTGGGAGACGTTTCGCGATGAGGACCCGCTCACGCGCGGCTGCGAGCTTGCCGTGGAGGAGGTCCATCCACAAAGCGAGTGTCTGGACTGCGGCGAGGTTTTCGACCACGATCGCTTCCACTGTCGCTGTCCCCAGTGTGGTGGTGCCAACGTGCGCCTACTGCACGGCCGCGAGCTCGATATCGCAAGTATCGAAATCGAAACCCCCGACGATTAGCCCGCTAGCCATCTGGTGATGGGGTATAAAGGGGCCAAAGTAAGGAGCGCTAAGTATGGCCGAGAAAACGATTGATATTGCATCGCCGATTCTGTCGCGCAACGAGCGCCTGGCAGATCAGCTGCGTCAGCGATTTAATGAGACAAACACCTACGTGATCAATGTGCTGTCGAGCCCTGGCTCGGGCAAGACCACTACGATTCTGGGCACCAACGAGCGCCTGCGTGACAAAGCCGGCCTGCGCTGTGCCGTCATCGAGGGCGATATCGCCTCGGATGTCGATGCCATCACCATGAAGGAAGCCGGCATGCCCGCCATCCAGATCAACACGGGCGGCCTGTGCCACCTCGAGGGCAACATGATCATGGAGGCCGTCGACGCCTTCGACCAGGCTGTGGGTCTGGAGAACATCGACGTCATCTTTATCGAAAACGTGGGCAACCTGGTCTGCCCGGTCGACTTTGACCTGGGCGAGAACCTGTCCATCATGATTCTCTCGGTGCCCGAGGGCGACGACAAGCCCATCAAGTACCCGGGCATCTTCCAACACGCCGGCGCGCAGCTGCTCAACAAGGTCGACGTGGCTCCGGCTTTCGATTTTGACATGGATAGGTATACTAAGACACTCGATGACCTCAATCCGCAGGCGCCGCGGTTTGCCGTGAGCGCGCGCAAGGACGAGGGCATGGATGCCTGGTGCGATTGGCTCATCGGGCAGATTGAGCAAGCAAGGGCGTAAGTCGGCCGCCATACGGGCGGGCGTAGCCGCAGAGATACGAGATAGGAGCCTCTTTTGAAGCTCATCATCGCCGAGAAAAACGACGCCGCGCGTCAGATCGCCGAGCGTCTGTCCACGGGCAAGCCCAAAAAGGACAAGGTGTACAACACTGCCATCTACCGTTTTGAGTGGAAGGGCGAGGAGTGCGTGACCATCGGCCTTGCCGGTCACATCCTGGCGCCCGATTTTTGCGACAGTGTGCTGTTCGATAAAAAGCTGGGCTGGTATTCGGTCACGGAGGACGGCGAAATGCTGCCGGCCGACATGCCCGATGGCCTGGCTCGTCCGCCCTACGACACCAAGCGCAAGCCGTTTCTTGCCGACGGTATCTCCATCAAGGGCTGGAAGCTCGAGAGCCTGCCCTATCTCACCTGGGCGCCCGTCATTAAGCTGCCGGCCGAGAAAGAACTCATTCGTTCGCTCAAGAACCTCGCTAAAAAGTCCGACAGCGTCATCATCGCCACGGACTTCGATCGCGAGGGTGAGCTGATCGGTTCGGACGCTCTCAACAAGGTGCGCGAGGTCGCGCCGGACTTGCCGGTCGCCCGCGCCCAGTATTCTTCGTTTACCAAGGCCGAGATTACGCAGGCCTTCGATAATCTTGTCTCGCTCGACCAGAATCTGGCCGACGCTGGCGAGAGCCGCCAGCACATCGACCTCATTTGGGGTGCGGTGCTCACGCGCTACCTGACGCTCGCCAAGTTTGGCGGCTTTGGCAACGTGCGTTCCGCCGGCCGCGTGCAGACGCCGACGCTCGCCCTGGTGGTCGAGCGCGAGCGCGAGCGCATGGCGTTTGTGCCCGAGGACTATTGGCAGATTCGCGGCATGGGTGCCGCGCAGGGCGCTGCCGAGGACGATCGCTTTAAGATTGCCCACAAGACGGCACGTTTTACCGACAAGGATGCTGCCGAGACGGCGTATGGTCACGTCGACGGCGCCAAGACGGCAACCGTCGCCGCGGTGACCAAGCGTTCGCGTAAGCAACAGCCGCCCACGCCGTTCGCGACGACCTCGCTGCAGGCTGCCGCCGCGGCCGAGGGCATCTCGCCTGCGCGTACGATGCGCATCGCCGAGTCCCTCTACATGGCCGGTCTCATCAGCTACCCGCGTGTCGACAATACCGTGTACCCCGCGACGCTCGATCTGGGCGCCGTGGTGAGCGACCTGGCAAAGATCAACCCGGCGCTGGCGCCCGTGTGCAAAAAGGTGCTTGCCGGTCCCATGAAGCCCACACGCGGCAAGGTCGAGACCACCGACCACCCGCCTATCTACCCCACGGGCGAGGGCGATCCGTCCACGCTCGACGGCGGCCAGCGTAAGCTCTACGACCTCATCGCCCGTCGCTTCCTAGCAACACTCATGGGTCCCGCGACCATCGAGAACACCAAGCTCGAGCTCGACGTGAACGGTGAGCCGTTCGTGGCTTCGGGCGATGTGCTCGTGACCCCGGGTTTCCGCGAGGCGTATCCGTACGGACTCAAGCGCGACGAGCAGATGCCGCCGCTGGAGCAGGGCGACATGGTCGACGTGTTCGACATTAAGCTTGAGGCCAAGCAGACCGAGCCGCCCGCGCGCTACAGCCAGGGCAAGCTCGTGCAGGAGATGGAAAAGCGCGGCCTGGGCACCAAGTCCACGCGCGCGAGCATCATCGAGCGCCTGTACGCCGTGCGCTACCTCAAAAACGATCCCGTGGAGCCAAGCCAGCTGGGCATCGCCATCATCGATGCACTGACGCAGTTTGCCCCGCGCATCACGAGCCCCGATATGACCAGCGAGCTCGACGGCGACATGACTCGCGTCGAGCGCGGCGAGGACACCGAAGAGCATGTCGTGACGCACTCGCGTGCGCTGCTGGCCGGCGTGCTCGACGAGCTGCTCAAGCATACGCAGGAGCTGGGCGACGCCATCAGCGACGCCGTCACGGCCGATGCGCGCGTGGGCGCCTGCCCCAAGTGCGGCAAGGACCTGGTTATGAAGACGAGCGCCAAGACCCGCGGCAGCTTTATCGGCTGCATGGGTTGGCCCGACTGCGACGTGACCTATCCGGTGCCGAGTGGCGTCAAGGTGAGCCCGCTCGAGGGCGAGGCCGCCGTGTGCCCCGAGTGCGGCGCGCCGCGCATCAAGTGCCAGCCATTCCGCCAGAAGGCCTTCGAGATCTGCGTGAACCCCACGTGCCCCACCAACTACGAGCCCGATCTTAAGGTGGGCGAGTGCAAGGTGTGTGCCGAGGCCGGACGTCACGGCGACCTGATCGCGCACAAGAGCGAGAAGAGCGGCAAGCGCTTTATCCGCTGCACCAACTACGATGACTGCGGCGTGAGCTATCCGCTGCCGGCGCGCGGCAAGCTCGAGGCGACGGGCGAGACCTGCCCCGAGTGCGGCGCCCCCATCGTGGTGGTCAACACGGCGCGCGGTCCGTGGCGTATCTGCGTCAACATGGACTGCCCGACCAAGGAGAAGAAGCCCGCCCGCGGTCGCAAGACCACAACCAAGGCGAGCACGGCAAAGAAGACGACGGCTAAGAAAGCCACTGCCGCCAAGAAGACGACCGCGAAGAAGTCGACTGCCAAGAAAGCAGCCGCCGACAAGTAACGGCGCAGTCGAAACATTGCCCAAAAAAACGAGCGAGGACCCCGCGATCCTCGCTCGTTTTTTTGACCGGCAGTTAGGGACGTTCCTTTTCTGCCGGGCGGCGAAAGAGTGCGCCCAACGACCAGCCGTTTAAGAGCGCCCCCGATACATAGTTGTCGGAACCTGGTCGTCTGTTGATAAAAAAGAAACCGCTAACGGCCAAAATGGCGCCTTTTGCGGATTAGTTGCTGTGCCGGAAAATAAATTGTCAGAACCAGGCGATAATTAAATTGCCGCGGCTGTCGTTACATATGACACGTGACAGGAGGACATGATGAAAAAAATGCCCAAGTTGTTGTTAGCAATGGTTGTCCTATTTTTCGCCACCGGATTTATTTTATTGCCCTCCGCAAATGCTTCTGAGTATTTGACGCCCGCCGACGCATGCTTCGATTTGAATGATGGGCCGAAACAAGAACGTACTATCGAGCTGTCAGATGGCTCTACAGGTGTTTTTGGGATAGAGAAAGAGCAAGCTGATGTTGCCCCGATTTGGGACGGCTACTACAACGCTACTGATGGGAATTGGAAGGTTTATTTCTATACTGGAGTGCTCGATGCTGAGTACTGGATATCAATCAAGAACTACAACATTACATCGTGGTGGGGCCATAAAGCATCTTCCGTTGGCGGTGCCTTATCGAATTTCAGTAAGAGTTTTTCTTCCAAACGAACAAAGTGGAGCTTTCTTTTTACCGGAGTAGGCGGTATGGCGTCTGCGACTTATACTCTTGGAGCTGAAATAAATGGCTCTCGGCTGCATACATATCTAGCGTGATTCAATATGGGCGTGTTGGGCAAGATCAACATTGGCGGAGAGGTTTCCCTCCTGGCAATAGTTCTGGTTGAGATCGGGATCGTCGCTGCGGTGATCTATCTCGTTTGCAAGTTGATAAAGGCTCTCAAAAAGGTTATTGAACGAACCAAACAAGAGTAGGCGGTCAGTCCGCTCGATTTCGAATCCATTTCAGCGGGTGCCATCCTCTCTGTCTGCTTATCTGTGGGCGGAGAGGATTTTTCTATGACTGAGACCGCATCAGCGCCAAATCCACGCCTATCCACGACCCGTCACCTGGGGACGTTCCTTTCCAGCCGGTGCTTGGGGAGACTCCTTGCCACCCGGTCGTCGTGGATGTTCTTAAACGACTAGCGATCGGGGACAGCCCTTGCCGATTGGCCGGTTTGCCGTCCGGGTTGGCAAGGACTGTCCTTTTCTGCCGGCAGTTTAGGAACGTCCCCAACTGCCGCCTCAGGTAGTCATTGGGGACGTTCTTTAATGACTAGTCGTTTAAGAACGTCGCATGCGACTAGTTCACCTCGACAGGCTTAGCGCCGGGATAGCGCTCCTCAAAGTCTAGGCGGTACTTATTGTCATTGGTGCCCGCCACGTTGTCGCGTGACAGCGGCGCCACGATCTCATTCTTGTGGTCCGCGGGCTTGGCGTATTTCAGGCTGATCTCCCAGGCATCGCAGATCGCGTCGATGCGGTGGTCCAGGTCGTCATACAGGGCAACGATGTCTTTCCAGGAGCTGTAGTTCTTAGAGCTCGTCGGGACGTCCAGGTCCTCGACGATGTCGTAATACTGCTCGATGGTGTCCTCCGTGCGCTCGGCGACGTCGGCGAGATTTTGACGGGTGGTTCGATCCTCTTCCAAATAGCTGCCGTTGAAGTTCTGCGCGCAGCCACGGACGTAGTTGTCGAGGTCTTCGAGCAGGTCGTAGTATTCGCTCAGTCGGCGGTAGAGGTTCTGCTCGGAGAGCGTTGCTTCGCCGCCATCCTCGTCGTCATCGTCATCATCGTCGTACAGGCTGTTGGGATCGCCGAGAGGCTTTAGGTCATCGTCGTCGACGTCATGGTGCAGCTTAGCTACCTCGGCAGTCGTCTGCGTGGCGGCGTTGTCGAAAGGCTTGATCACAAAGAAAACGACCAGGGCGATGATGATCGCCACCAGCACAACGATAACGGCGATAAGCGGCCCGGTGCCGCTCTTTTTGGGAGCGGGGGTCTGTGGCGAAGCGGGCGCGTATGCGGGAGCCGGCTGCTGTTGGGGCGAGCCGCTCGCGACGGGTATGCGCTGCGTGGTCTCGACGGCCGCGGGGCTTGCGGCGGGGTCGGGGCGATAGGCGAGGGGGTCGTCCACCTTGGCTTGCGGCGTATCGAGGGAGCCGGTCTGCTCAAAAGCGGGCTGGCTATCGCTCGCGGTTGTTTGCTCAACGGGTGCACCGCACGAGGTGCAGAACTTGGCATCATCTGCAAGAAGCTTGCCGCACGAGGCGCAATACCGAGACATTGCCACTCCTTTCGCCACATTTCAATGCAATACGACGATTATACCCAGCGTCCAAAATTCCCCATCATAAGTTGCGGTGAAATAGGGACTGTTTGGCGGTCTCAGAGCTTCAATCAGTCCCTATTTCACCGCAACTTTGGAAAGGCACCTTTAGCCGTTGGGGACTCACCGAGCACTGGGGTATCATGGCTTGGTTGCTATAAATCGCATTTACGCGCCTTGTAGGAAGGGGCTGCGCCCATGGCTTTTGAGCCCGCTCAACATAGCTTTATCACGCTCGAGGGCGTCGATGGCGCCGGCAAGTCCACGCAGGCGCGCCTGCTTGCCCGCGCTCTTGAACTCGCTGGCTACCAGGTTGTGAGCCTGCGCGAGCCGGGCGGTACCGCCATCAGCGAAAAGATCCGTGCTCTGCTGCTCGACCCCGCCAACACGGCGATGGGTGACACCTGCGAGCTGCTGCTCTACGAGGCCGCGCGTGCCCAGCTGGTGCACGAGGTCATCGCCCCCGCCCTTGCGGCCGGCAAGGTGGTCCTGTGCGACCGTTTCTACGATTCCACGACCTGCTATCAGGCGTTTGCCGATGGCCTCGACCGTCAGATGGTACGCGATGCCAACAACCTGGCTGTCGCCGGTACGCATCCGGCGCTCACGCTCGTCTACCACATCACACCCGAGCAGGCGGCGTTACGCATGGCAGCCCGTGGCGCGGCAGATCGCATGGAGGCAAAAGGCATGGCCTTCCAAGAGCGCGTCTACCAGGGATTTTGCGCCATTGCCGCCGAGGAACCAAACCGCGTAAAGCTCATCGACGCGACCGCGTCCATCGAGGACGTCTTCGCGCAGACGGTCGAGCAGGTTCGCACCTACGGCCTCGACATTTCCCAGGACGCCGTCACCGCCGCGCTTGCCCAGGAGGCCGAGTAACATGGCCCCCGCTCAGGCAAGCCTGCTGGCCAAGCTCGACACCCAAGAGCGCGTGCGCGACTTTTTGACCAATGCCGTCGCCAGCGGTCGCGCATCGCACGCCTACCTGTTTTTGGGCGCGCCCGGCGCGGGCAAGCTCGACGCCGCGTGGGCGCTCGCCCAAGCCTTCCTGTGCGAGCAGGATGGCTGCGGCTCATGCGACAGCTGCGTGCGCGTCGCCCGTCATACGCACCCCGACGTGCACTATTACACGCCCGAGAGCGCCACGGGCTACCTCATCGCCCAGACCCGCGAGCTGCTCGATGACGTGCCTCTGGCGCCCATCCGTGCCAAGGCCAAGGTCTACATCATCGACCGTGCCGAGCAACTGCGCGCCAACACCGCCAACGCACTGCTCAAAACGCTCGAGGAGCCGCCCGAGGGCGTTATGTTCATCTTGCTGGGCACCTCGGCAGACGTGATGTTGCCCACCATCGTGAGCCGCTGCCAGTGCGTGCCGTTTCGGCTGGTATCGCCCGCCGTCGCCGCGCAGGCCGTGAGTCGCGCCACCGGTCAGGACCTTGCGCGTTGCCGCATGGCCGTCGCCGTGGCGGGAAGCCCCACGCGTGGCATCGAGTTCCTTAAGAGCGCCGAGCGCCAGGACGCTCGCCGTCAGATGGTCCGTGCCATCGACTCACTCATCGCCGCCGACGAGGCCGACGTGCTCAGCCGCGCCAAGTCACTCATCGTTGCCGTTAAGGCGCCGCTCGCCGAGGTCAAGTCCACGCAGGAAAAGGTGCTCGAGCAAAACGCCGACTACCTGTCGCGTGGAGCATTGAAGCAGCTTGAGGACCGCAACAAGCGCGAACTCAACGCGCGCGAGCGTTCGGGTATCATGGAAGCGCTGGCGAGCGCGCGGACGCTCATGCGCGACGTGCTGCTGACACTTCAGGACGAGGCAGCCGACGTGGTGAACGAGGATGTGCGCGACACGATCGGTCGGCTTGCCGCCGCGACCAATGTTGCGGGTGCCACCCAGGCGCTCGAGGCGGTCGCGACCGCCGAGCGCAACATCGCCAGAAACGTTACTCCCCAGCTGGCCATCGAGGTCATGCTGTTCGATATCAGGAAGGCACTGAAATGCCGTTAGTCGTACCCGTTAAGTTTACCTACGCCTCGCGCGACCTGTGGTTTGACCCGCAGGACCTGGATATCCTCGAGGCCGATTATGCCATTTGCTCCACCGAGCGCGGAACCGAGATCGGCTTGGTTACGGCCGATCCCTTCGAGGTGCCGCAAGACGAGATCGGTCAGCCGCTCAAGCCCGTGCTGCGCGTGGCGAGCGACATTGACCTGCAGCTTGCCGACGATCTTGCCATCCAGGGCGACGAGGCCATGGTCGATTTCCGCCGTCTGGTCAAAGAACTCGACCTCGAGATGAAGCCGGTCGGCGTCGAGTACCTGTTTGGCGGCGAGAAGGCCGTGTTCTACTTTGCGGCCGAGGAGCGCGTCGATTTTCGCCAGCTCGTCAAGGACCTGTCCTCGACGCTGCACATTCGCGTCGACATGCGCCAGATCGGCGTGCGCGACGAGACCCGCCTGGTGGGCGGCTATGCCCAGTGCGGACAGGAGCTCTGCTGCACGCGCTTTGGCGGACAGTTTGAGCCCGTCTCGATCCGCATGGCAAAAGAGCAGGACCTGCCGCTCAATTCCTCCAAGATCAGCGGCGTGTGTGGCCGCCTGATGTGCTGCCTGCGCTACGAGTTCGAGGCCTACAAGGACTTTAAGAGCCGCGCGCCCAAAAAGAAGACGCTCATCGATACGCCGCTCGGCAAGGCGCGTATTCAGGAATATGACACGCCGCGCGAGCAGCTGGTGCTGCGCCTGGAGAACGGCAAGGTCTTTAAGGTCAACCTGGCCGATATGACCTGCTCGGAGGGCTGCAAGAAGAAGGCTGCCGAGCAGGGCTGCAATTGCCGCCCCGACTGCGTGACGCGCGATGTGCTCGAGCGCATCGAGTCGCCCGAGATGCGCCTGGCGCTCATGGAACTCGATCGCGAGAACGGCGTCGACGTGGGCGATGGCCTGTCGAGTGCCGACCGTCTGGCCGGTACGTCGATGCCCAAGCGCCGTCGTCGCGATGCCGAATCCGATGCTCGCGCCGGTCAGGGTCAGGGCGAGGGCCGTGGCCGCGGAAAGGGCCGCGGCAAGGCCGAGGCGCCTGAGGCCGAGGGGGCGGCCGATGGCCGTCGCCGCCGCAAGCGCGCGGGCTCGGGCGATGCTACCGAGGCTGCAGCCGCGGGCAAGAACGCCTCTCGCGAGCGCGAGGTTCAGCAGCCCCAGCAGCAGAATCGCGGCGGTGGCATGAACCCCACACGTCGCCGCCGCCGTCATCTGTCGAGCGAGGAGCGCGAGGACGCCTTCCGCGCCGCAGCTGCTCGCGAGGCTGGTGCCGCTTCCAAGGGTGGTTCGGGCTCCGATGCGCCTGCCGACAAGGGTAGCAAGCAGCGCAACGATGACGAGCGCGCGCCGCGTCCGCGCCGTCGCCATTCCTCGGGCGCGCAACAGAAGCCCTCAGTGCCCTCCGTGGCCGATCAGGTCTCGGATGGCGAGGTCAAGGTCACGCGCCGTCGTCCCGGAGATGGCGGGGGAGCGGCTGCTAAGGCTTCGCGTGGCGCCGCTCGCGACGAGCGCGAGCCGCGCGAGGATCGCGGTGGCGAGGGCTCGGCCGACCAGGGTCAAAAGCGCCGTCGCCGTCGCCGTTCCCGCAAGCCGCGCCAGGATGGTGGCGAGGGCTCGACCCCGTCTTCGTCCGCACCACAACCGCCCGCCGGCGAATAACGCCCGCGAGCGGATTTAGCCCGCCTTGCCCCGAGCGCATCGGGGTATCATAGCGCCGAATCAACAACCCTCCCTGCGACCGAATGTAGGGAGGGTTGTGTCTTGAAGAGCCATCTGAACATATCGAGCCGTCTGCAAGGTGCCGGCATCCTACCGTTTGCGGACGAATTGCTACCGTTTGCCGAGCGGGCGGCACGCGAGGCGCTTGAGGCATTGTCGCCAACACGCTGTGCCGGCTGCGAGCGCGCCGGTGCGCTTATTTGCCAAGACTGCCTGGCCGCGCTCACGCTCATCGACCCGCGTCATAGCTGTACCCGATGCGGCGCCCCGTTTGGGGATTTGCTGTGCACTGAGTGTTCGGTCGAGGGCACGTCCTCGGCAATGGCGGAGGCGCTCGACCGCTGCCTGGCGTGCGCCGTCTATGCGCATCCGCTGCCGCGCATCATTAAAGCGTACAAGGATGCGGGCGAGCGACGTCTGGCTCCGTATCTGGCGGAGCTGCTCTACGACACCGCCCTGCATGCCCAGGTCGTAGCTCCCGAACGCTTAGGAGGTGTGCTGTCCGGTGCGGATGCGGTGGTGTTTGTGCCTGCGACGGCGGCAGCGTTTCGGCGGCGTGGTTTTGATCATATGGAGGCTATTGCGCGCCCATTTTGCGAGCTGTCGGGTGTTCCCCTGCTCGATGCTCTCGTCAAGTACGGGCATGGCGACCAGCGCGAACTCGGTCGTGAGGAGCGCCGCGAGCGTGCCCAAGGCATGTACGAGACGGTTGAGGACGTGCACGGCCGCCGCTTGCTGCTTATCGATGACGTTATCACCACGGGTGCGACGATGGCCGCGGCTTCGGCGGAACTCAAGCGCGCCGGCGCCGCAGCAGTCGATGGCCTCGCTATCGCACGCGTTTGGTAGGGGTGGTTTTGTGGCAGTGAAGATTGAGCGGCGCAACGAGCCGACAGACGAACAGCTAGCGGCTTCCGTAATCCTAACAGGCGCCTCGGCGCTACGCATGATGCGCGCCGAGCGCCGACAAATGGGTTACATCAGCTGGAGGGACCTCGATCCCGATGAAGAGCGCCGTGTGCTGTGCACGTCGTCGCCCTCGACCGAGGACATCTATCTTCCCGACTTGGTGCGGATTGGGGCCGCAGGCGGCGAGGTGCAAGAAGATCTTTGCTTGCTGGTGGGATCTGCGGCGCAGCGCCGCCGCATGCCTGGCGTGGGCTGGTCCGTATGCTCTGGGTTGCCCGCCGGCTCGATTCTAGAGGTGGAACCGGGGGTGTACAGTCTATCTCCCGAGGCCCTTTGTGTTGCCGTCGCCCGCGAGGTCGGCTGTATCCAGGCATTTGCCCTGGCCCAGGAGCTGTGCTCTAAGATTTCGCTGAGTGACCGCGGGAAGTATCTGCCTCCCTACACCTCGCCTGTTGTGAATAGACTTGCAAAGGACAAGGACCAACCGGCAGACGTGGGCTACTTTGAAGTCGAGCCAGTGCTGACACCCGCTCGCTTGGCAGATTACCTCGCGGCATGCAAGGGGAACGCGGCCAAGCAGCTGCGGCGGCTGTGCCCCTATCTGTCAGAAAACCTGCGCTCACCCATGGAGTGCATCATGCTCGCCCTGTTTTCGCTTCCGTTTTCCTATGGCGGATTTGCCTGCGGTCCCTTTAAGACCGACTACAAGATCGAGTTCGATGACCGCGCGCAGGCAATCTCGGGGATGCCGCATGCAGTTTGCGATGCGTATCAGGAAGCAGCCCGGTTTGACCTGGAATACAACGGCGAGCTGGGCCATTCCTCTCGGAGGGGACGTATCCATGATGAAAAGCGCAACACGGGCTTGATTACTATGGGAATCGAGGTCGCGACGGTCAACAACGAAATGCTCTGTGACATGGAAGCGGTGGAAGCGCTCGCATGGCGCGTGCACCAGCGTATGCGAAAGCGGTACCGGAATCGTGTCGATGCCCGCAGGAAGAAGCAAGAGGCGTTGCTTAACACGCTGCGGGCGTGTTTTGGGCTTAAGCCGGTCTAATTTGCGACGAAAATAGGGGGTTAATCATATACCCTGGCCAAAATATGGCAAATATGAGTACTGTCACTAAATCAGTAACAGCAAAATCAAGGAATTTTGGACTCGGAGGCGGCGTAAAGTAAGAAGATAATAAACAAATGTAGAATAACTAAGCATCAGGTTGGCGACACTGAGCGCAAAATCTGTCCGAGAGGCCAAAATTGCCTGTTACTAAATTGGTGGCAGTACTCATATTTGCCATATTTTGACCGGGGCACCCTAAGAAGGGCGCCCCGGAGCTCCCCGTAGGGGAGCTCCGGGCTTCATAGGGGCATGAATAGCCCACTCCGACCTGCAAAATCTGTGCGCGCGATGCGAATGACGCCCTTAACCTTAAACTTCAGCTTGAACTTAGCTATAATGCGCTACGTTCCTACCAGGCTGTGGTTGCGGACGGACGAAATGCCCGTCCTAGTCCAAGACAGACGCGGTCAAAGGGATCCACGTAAGCGACCGCGTGCGCGCGGCGCGATCATGGCGCGTCCTAGATGTAAGCCGCACCGTCCGTTCTACTTTCTTTGGGGCAATACCGCCTCGCGGGCGAGCGGGTCAGTCGTGAAGGTGGCTGCGGCCTCCCGAGCAAACACCCCGGTGCGCAAGTGTGGGGTCAAATACCAGGTCAGCTGGTGGGAACAATCTGATATTCCGCGCAACGCACGGATCGTATACGACACAGAAGGCAGGGTAGTGGACATGGTGAGGGGCAGCTTGATGCACGCGGCTCGGTTAGGTGCTGGGACCGCAGCGGTCATCGCCGTTTTGGGCCTGAGCGGATGCGCGTTCAACCCGCTGTCTACGTTCACGACTCCCACGATCGACCAGATCGAGTACGAGACCGTCACGCCCACGGTGTCGGATGATGCCCTGGTCACTCCCGGTACCCTGACGGTTGCCCTCGATACCTCCGATGCGCCGCAGGCCATGCAGGGCGCTGACGGCGAGCTCACGGGGTATGCAGTCGACGCTGCCCGCGCCCTCGCAAGCCGTATGGGCCTTAAGGTCGCCTTTGTCGATGCGTCCTCGGCAGGTTCCGCGCTCGGCGACAAAAAGGCTGATATCTTTATCGGCGAGATCAACTCCACGGACGGGGACGTTAGCTCGCTCGGCACCTGCCTGTACGATGCCGCTTCCGTGTTCGGTAAAACCAGCGATGGTGGGTCGCTAAGCGTTTCCACCGATACCCTTAACACGTCTACTCTGGGTGTCCAGATGTCCTCGGCCTCGCAGGAGGCGCTTGCTAAGCAGAGCATCGCCGCCAACCAAAAGACTTACTCCAACATCAACGAGTGCTTTGAGGCACTCGAGTCCGGCGAGGTCGACTATGTAATCTGCGACTCCACGGCCGGCGGCTACCTTGCACGCCTGATGAGCGAGGTCTCCTATGCCGGTTCGCTCGAGGCGCCCTCGACGCTTGGTGTTGCGGGCCTCTCGTCCAATGACGAACTGTGCCGTGCCGTGAGCGATGCCCTCGACGGTATTACGGCCGACGGCACGCTCGAGGCGGTCCACTCTGTCTGGTATGGCAGGATGCCCTACGACCTCACCACTAAGACGGTTTCGGGCGCTAACGTGCAGCCGGGCGACTCTGAGTCCAGTGAGACCGCATCCTCCGACAGCGAGTCCTCCGATTCCAACAATGAGACCGCATCCTCCGAAGACAAATCGTCCAGCCAGGAAGGCACCATCACCGACGACGACATTAACAAACTTAATAGCTAGTTATTGCTAGGGGTGGTGTCTCCTATACGTTGGAAAGGACGCCTCTTCACGGTTTCAACACGCACTGCCGGGCTTCCCCAATAGGGGAGCCCGGCTTTTTCATCCCTATAAAACCAGCAGGTCAAAGCCAATTTTCGGGACCAAATACAAAGCCGTCGGCTCCCTTCTATAGCGCACTTTGCCACAGAAAAGTGCGAGACTTCGGTATGCGGTATCAAGCAATCGTTATTCGGGTCTTTGGGAATCCGCGTGATTAAATGCACGGCAATGGGTACATAGCCAGTACAGTAAGTCCCCGAGGCAGATTGGAGCCACGTATGGATATCAAGGTTTCTGGACGCAAGACGACGGTAACCGATGCTCTGCGTGCGCATGTGGATGAGAAGATCGGCGAGGCGCTCAAGGTTTTCGATATCGAGCCCATGACGGTCGACGTTGTACTTCGCTATGAGAAGAACCCCTCGAACCCCAACCCGGCAATCGTCGAGGTTACGGTTCGCGCCCGCGGTTCGGTGATTCGCGTTGCCGAGCATGGTGCAGATATGTACGCCGCCATCGACCTCTCCGCCGATAAGGTCACCCGCCAGCTGCGCAAGTTCAAGACCAAGGTTGTGGACAACCGCCAGGGTGGTGCCAGCGCAGCGGATGTTGCACCGGTCGAGCGTGTCGAGGATCTGGCCGACCTGCTGCTGCCCGAGGAGGAGGACGACCTGCTCGTCCGCGAGAAGGTTATCGACGTCACCCCGATGACTGAGGAGCAGGCGCTGGTGCAGACCGATCTGCTGGGCCACGACTTCTACGTGTTCGAGAACGCGACGACCGGTCTCATCAATGTGGTGTATCACCGTAAGAATGGTGGATATGGCATCATCAAGCCCCGCATCGAAACACTTGACGAGTAAAATACGTTAACTTGCATGAGTTAACGGTTGGCGGCCATCCCATGCGGGTGGCCGCCTTTTTACGTAAGGAGTCGCTTTGATGGACAAGGCCGCATCCGCCGGTCATTCGGACCGTTGCCGCATCGTCGTCGATACCTGCTGCGACTTTAGCCCCGAGGTCGCCGCGAACCTCGATGTCGATATCTTGGGTTTCCCCTTCATTATCGATGGCGAGGAGCGCACGGATGACATCTGGTCGAGCATCACACCCAAGGAGTTTTACGATCGCATGCGCGCCGGTGCCCGCGTGTCCACCTCGGCTGTGTCGCTCGGTCGCTATATCGAGTTCTTTACCGAGTGCGCCAAAGAGGGCACGCCCACGGTCTACCTGTGCTTTACCTCGGCGCTGTCGTCGAGCTACAACTCCGCGTGCCAGGCGGCGGACGCCGTGCGTGCCGAGTATCCCAACTTTGAGCTGTACGTGGTCGACAACGCTCTGCCCTGCGCGACCGGCGCGCTCTTGGCGCTCGAGGCCGTGCGCCAGCGTTCGGCGGGACTGACCGCCAAGCAGCTGGTCGACTGGGCAAACGAGGCTAAGACCTATGTCCACGGTTACTTTACGCTCGAGAGCTTTGACGCGCTGGCTGCCGGCGGCCGCATTCCGCCCGCGGCGGCACAGCTCACGGCAAAGCTCGACGTCAAACCCGAGCTGTCCTACGACCTGGCCGGCTCGCTGTCGCTGATCGGCGTCAACCGCGGTCGCAAGAAGGCGCTCAAGTCCATTCTCAAGTCGTTCCGCGAGAACTATGTGCCCGATCGCACCATGCCCATCGCCATTATGACGGCCGATGCCGAAAAGGACGGCGACTGGCTCGAAGCCGCCATCCGCAAGGAGGAGGGTTGCGCCGACGTCACGATCATTCGCAGCTCCGTGGGTCCCACCATTGGCTCGCACGTGGGCCCCGGCATGGTGGCCTGCGCGTTTTGGGGTAAGAACCGCGCCGACAAGGCGTCGCTTTCCGACCGCATCGCCCGCCGCGTGCGCGGTCAGTAGGCAAGTAACGCGGCCGTAATCGATCCCAACTCACAGCCCAAACGCTGGCACCGAGTATTCAACCTGGTAATAACACCCAACCCAAAAGGAAAGGTTTCATGGCAAACAAGCTCTCTGTCGCATTTATCGGCACCGGAATCATGGGTGCCCCCATCGCCGGCCACATTCTGGACGCCGGCTATCTCGTCACGGTCAACAACCGCACTAAGTCCAAGGCGGCGGCGCTTATCGAGCACGGCGCAGTCTGGGCCGATACGCCGGCAGATGCCGTGGCGAACGCCGACGTCGTCTTTACCATGGTGGGTTATCCCTCCGAGGTCGAGGAGCTCTACCTGGCGGGCGACGGCCTGCTGGCCTGCACTAAGCCCGGCGCGGTGCTGATCGACCTCACCACGAGCTCGCCCGAGCTCGCCCGTGACATTGCCGAGGCCGCCCAGGTTTCCGGCCGCATGGCGTTTGACTGCCCCGTCACCGGCGGCGAGTCGGGTGCTATCGCCGGCACGCTTACGGCTATCGTTGGCGCTACCGAAAACGACATCGCGCCGGTCCGCGACATCCTTGCCACCTTTGCGGCCAACATCTGCTGCTTCGACGGTGCCGGCAAGGGCCAGGCTGCCAAGCTCGCCAACCAGGTGTCGCTGGGCGCCTGCATGGTCGGCATGGCAGACGCCATGGCATTTGCCGAGCTGGGCGGCCTTGATCTGGAGAAGACCCGTCAGATGATCCTGGGCGGTACCGGCAAGTCCGGCGCCATGGAGAGCCTGGCTCCCAAGGCGCTCGACGGCGACTACAAGCCCGGCTTTATGGTCGAGCACTTCATTAAGGACCTGCGTCTGGCGCTCGCCTACGCCGATGACCGCGAGCTCGCGCTGCCCGGCGCCGACGTTGCCTTTACGCTCTACGACATGCTCGACGCCATCGGTGGCGCCAAACTGGGCACCCAGGCCATCACGGTCCTCTACAAGGAGGAGGCCGATGCCATCGCCGCCGGTCTGGACTGGTCGCAGTATCGTCCCGAAGAGCACGGTGCTCACGAGGACGGCTGCGGTTGCGGCGAGCACGGCGACGACCATGAGTGCGGTTGCGGCCACCATCACGGCAAGGACCACGAGTGCTGCGGCGGCCACGGCCATGACGACGGCCACGAGTGCTGCTGCGGCCACCATCACGGGGAGTAGCGCCCATGAACTGGACGTTCGTGGTGCTTGCGCTGGTGCTCTTTCTCTTTGCGATCTACATCGGCTTTTTGTGCGGCCAGTGGGCCTGCGAAAAGCGCGTCATCACCAAACGCGACTACTGGATCGCCAACTTTGCAGGAGCGGCGGCAGTCGTCCTGCTGACCTGGGTGTTCTCGCTGTTCCCGCTGGTGCAGTTTGCGCCGATCGGCTGGCTCGGCGGCTTTATCGCCGGCCTTAAGATGAGCTTTGGCGAGTCCGTCGGTCCGTGGCGCAAGCACGACGAGGTCTTTAACGTCAACAAAGCCCATCGTGCCGCCGCCGACGCGGGCGATGCCGAGGAGCGCCGCCGTGCGCGTCGCAATGGCGCGGCCGACCGACAGCTCATCTCGATCACCGATGACAGCAAGGGTGCCGACAAGCACGCTAAGAAATAGTAAGAAGAGGTAACTATGGCAGAAAACAAAGACGAACAGCTCACCGACGAGGAGCTGGCACAGCTTCAGCTGGCAGAGGAGAACGAGAACGCCGTCGACCGCCTGGTCCAGGAGCTCGGCTGCCCCACGCGCCGCATCCGCCAGTTTGCCGCCCGCGTGCTGCACTTGCTTGCCGAGCGCGATCCGCAGCGCGTCGTGCCCTGCGTGCCCGCGCTGATCGAGGCGCTCGATCGCCCCGAGGCGCAGACCCGCTGGGAGGCCCTCGATGCCTTGGCGGCGCTCGCCACCACCTGCCCCGAGCAGCTGGGCGATGCCTTTGAGGGCGCCGAGACCGCGCTGTTCGACGAGATTTCCTCCACGCTGCGCTATGCCGCCTTCCGCCTGCTGTGCGTGTGGGGCGCCACGAGCGTCGAGCGTTCGCGCGAGGCTTGGCCCATCCTGGACGAGGCCATCCAGTGCTACCACGGTGACCTTGAGTATCGTGACATGCTCGGTTGCCTGTACGAGTTTGGTCAGGGCGAGATCGACGCCGAGGTTGCCGAGAAGCTTGCGCTGCGCCTTAAGTTCGATGCCGAGAACGGTAAGGGCAGCTATCTCAAGGCCCGTTCGAGCGAGATTTGCGAAATGCTTGTTAAACGTTTTGGCCTGGATCTCTCCAAAAAGAAGAAGCGTGCTAGCGTTAAAAAATCTGACGACGCCGAAGACGAGGAGTAACAGATTATGGCGCACGATGTAGTCCTGATTCCCGGTGACGGTATCGGTCCCGAGATTACGCAGGCCATGCGCCGCGTGGTCGAGGCCACCGGTGTCCAGATTAACTGGAATGTCCAGGAGGCCGGCGCCGGCGTCATGGACGAGTTTGGCACGCCGCTGCCCCAACATGTGCTCGATGCGGTTGCCGAGACTAAGGTCGCCATCAAGGGGCCCATCACCACGCCGGTCGGCACGGGTTTCCGCAGCGTCAATGTTGCTCTGCGTAAGCACTTCGATCTGTACGCCTGCGTGCGCCCCTGCCTGTCGCAGCCGGGCGACGGCTCGCGCTTCCGTGACGTCGACCTGGTCATCGTGCGCGAGAACACCGAGGACCTCTACGCCGGTATCGAGTTCGATGAGGGCGCTGCCGAGGTCGAGGAGCTTTCGCAGCTCGTCGAGCGCTCGGGCCAGAAGACCTTCGCCGCGGATTCCGCCATCTCGATCAAACCCATCTCCATCGCCAAGAGCCGCCGCATTGTGGAGTACGCCTTTGAGTACGCCCGCCGTTGCGGTCGCAAAAAGGTGACGGCCGTGCACAAGGCCAACATCATGAAGGCAACCGACGGCCTGTTCCTGCGCGTTGCGCGCGAGGTGGCCGCCAACTATCCCGACATTGAGTTCAACGACAAGATCGTCGACGCCACCTGCATGGGCCTGGTCCAGAACCCCAACGACTTCGATGTCCTGGTGCTGCCCAACCTGTACGGCGACATCGTGAGCGACCTGTGCGCCGGCCTGGTGGGCGGCTTAGGGATGGCCCCCGGCTCCAACATCGGTGCCGACTGTGCCATCTTTGAGGCGACGCACGGCTCCGCTCCCGATATTGCTGGTCAGGATATCGCCAACCCCACGGCCGAGATTCTCTCTGCCGCGATGATGCTCGATCACCTAGGCGAGAACGACGCGGCCAATCGCATTCGTGCCGCCGTCTCTGCCACGCTCGACGAGGGCGAGCAGGTTACCGGTGACGTGCGTCGTGCCCAGACCGGCTCCGTTGAGGGCGCTGTGGGTACGCAGGCATTTGCCGATGCCGTTATCGCGCACCTGGCCTAAGGCATGCACACTGCAAACGCCTAAATAGTACTTAAGTGTTTGCGTATAACCTAAGAATCAATACGCCCGGCGCTCTGTCGGGCGTATTCTATTGGGGACTATGTTTCCTAACAAGGAGTAACCGATATGGGTCTGATTCAAAAGAAGGACGAGAAGGACGAGATCGACGGCATCCAGATCATCGAGCGCGGCGAAGGACCCGACGGTGACGAGGACGAGAAGATCGACCTGGTCGCCGGTACGTCTGCCGAGCACATTGCCGCCGGCACGACGGCCGAGGAGGAGGACGCCCGACTGGAGGCTCGGATTGCCGCGGATGCCGCTGACGAGAACCTCATGCCCGAGGAGCAGGATGAGGACAGCGACTCCGACGTGGACGACCACGCTTGCAAGCACAAGAAGACGATGATTGCCGCCTTTGTAGTTGCAGTCGTGATCGCTGCCGTGGTCGGCTTCTTTATTGGCAACGGTGGTTTTGGCGGCAAGGGCGTCGGCTCGGCGACCCTGACCGAGGACCAGCTCGATTCGACCGTGGCGAGCTACAGCTACAACGGCAAGAAGAGCGACATCACCGCGCGCGAGGCCATCGAGAGCCAGTACAGCCTCGATACCGTCAAGGATAGCGATGGCAACTACACCGCTCCTTCTGCCGACGTCATCCTGTCCTATGTGCGCAACAAGATCCTGCTCGACGCTGCCGAGGACGAGGGCATTACCGTCTCTTCTAAGGAGATGAAGAAGTACGCCGAGGATTCCATCGGCACTTCGGACTACAAGACCATGGCCACGCAGTACGGCGTGTCCAAGGACCAGGCCAAGCAGATCGTCCGTCAGTCCGCGACGCTGCAAAAGCTCTACAAGAAGAAGGTGGGCGATAGCTCTGCAAGCATGCCGACCGCCCCGACCGAGCCTGCTGACGGCAACGAGGAGACCGCGAGCAAGGACTACGCCGACTACATCATCAAACTTGCCGGCGACGAGTGGGATAGCTCGAAGGGCACCTGGAAGGACGCCGACAGCACCTATGCTAAGGCCTTCGCCGACGATGCCTTTACCGCCGATAGCGCCACCTATAAGCAGGCCATGACTGCCTATTACACTGCTTACCAGCAGTATTCTTCGCAGGCTTCGAGCGCCAGCTCCAAGTGGACCGAGTATGCCAACGGCCTGTACGCCAAGGCCAACATCAGCATCTACGGCCTGTTTGCGTAAGATTTGCCCGAGCTACCGAGCGCGAAGCTGATATATCTGATTAAGCCCGCTAGAACGGATGTCGTTCTAGCGGGCTTATTGCGTTTAGGCGCTGGTGGCTAAATTATGTCTATTAATCTTTAAGTCCAAAGAGGTTATCGGCTTCATCGTCAGGCATATATTCCAGTACATCGCCCGGTTGGCAGTCGAGTGCCCGGCATATCGCGTCAAGAGTTGAAAAGCGCACGGCAGAAACCTTGCCCGTCTTGATGCGCGACATATTGACCTGGGAGATACCCACGCGTTCCGCAAGCTCTTTGGATGAAATCTTGCGTTCGGCAAGCATGCGGTCGAGCCGCAGAATAATCATGGATTCCCCCTAGAGCAACTCGTCATCTTGTTTTTGCAGGATACACCCGTACTGGAAGATGCTGGCAATCAGGCTAATAATTAGGCCTGCAAAGAGCATAGAGAGGTCGAGATGCTGCCCGCCAAGCGCATCCGTAAAGCTACCGCCAAATCCTGAGAGTATCAGCCCTGTGACTATGGCACCAAAAAGTTTCACGGCAGCGCCGCCGATAAGGAACAAATGTCCTATTTGACGTAGTATGCGGATGCATTCGAGGTCAAAGGGCCTGCCCGCCTTTTCAATGGCGGAGAAAAACCTGTATGCGCTTAGCGCGATGGCAAGCGCGAGGCATGCCATCATGGCGCTCCCTATGGCAGTATGACCGTCGTGCGCGACAAGCATAAGAGGAGTCTGTTCATTGGTGCCGACGAGAGCGAGAATTGGCCCTTCGCTAGCCTCAAGCTCTACGGATTGGAGACAGAACCCTTGGGAGAGGCTAGGCAATATGACTAGATCTTCGATTGCAATGACTGCGAGGAGTGCCAGAGCGAGCGCCACGATGGTGCAGATTGTGCCCCATTTGCAGTAGCGAGTGAGCTTCCTCAGTTTGGCTATTGCCTGTTCACGGTCGATGGCTTCATTCGATTTGGATACGTTCCAGCGGATCATAGCTCCTCCAACCAATGTCTTGGATGATACTTGTATCTTATATCATACTTAATGATAAACGATAAACAATTACAGATTAGAGTAAGTAATGTTTGTGAGACGAATAGCGAGAGCTATGGCATATTCAGGGAATGGGAGTTTGGAACGCGGGGGATGGACGAGTATTGAAATACCCTGCAACCGCGCAAGTGCTTCATCGAGTCTCCCCAATTCATCTAGGAAAAAGGCTGCAAACGATTGAAATTCTCCGGTGAACGGTCGAAAACTACCGTTCACCGATAATTTCTAAACTGGTTCTAACTGGTATTAAGTCAAAAAGACCAATTCACAAATCTTCACAATGACCTGCACTTTTTCTACACGCTATATTTAGCCACCCTGTGTTGTTTAGACACGAAAATAGTTGTGATCGATTGCCAAAGCATTTCGAAACGGTTTCAAAACTGCAGGTAGAAGTGTTAATGAGCGGTAAACGGTCGATTTTTCGCCGTGAACGGTGCAAAAACGTTTTACTGTATGAATCAACGAAAGCAACCTCTTCTGTGGTGATATAGTGACAACAACACGTCACGTGGTTACTACCAGTTGAGAGACCACTGGTTCTCAAAGAACGCTTTCCAAGAAGCTTTAAGGGCGATTGCCCGTTGGCTTCCGAACATCATCGGACTCAGATCGTACACACCTTCGGAAGGGAAATTTGAATGGTTGGCTTTATTCTTACCGGTCATGGACAGTTCGCACCCGGCCTCGCAAGCGCTATCGCTATGGTCGCCGGTGATCAGCCCGCTTTTACCGTCGTTCCTTTCGAGGGCGACCAGGCTGCTTCCTACGGTGAGGATCTCCGCGCCGCTATCACCGCCATGCGCGAGGAGTGCGATGGCGTGCTCGTCTTTACCGACCTGCTTGGTGGTACCCCGTTTAACCAGGCAATGATGATTGCCCAGGATGTCGACAACGTCGAGATTCTGACTGGCACGAACCTTCCCATGGTTATTGAGCTTCTGTTCCTCCGCGGCAACGCTACGCTCGCCGAGCTTGGCGAGCAGGCCGTGACCGTTGGCCAGACGGGCATCACCGCCCAGACGGTTGCCTCCGTCGCTGGTGCCGAGGAAGAGGATATCTTCGGTGACGAGGACGGCATCTAATGGCCGATTTCGGAGCCAGCGTCCTGAGCTCCTCGGTCGCTCTTTTAGGCCTGCTTGTCGTCATGGGCTTGATTTACACCATCTGGTCGCAAATCAACATGAAGAAGAAGCAGAAGTACTTCAAGGAGCTGCACACCGAGCTCAAGCCGGGTCAGGAGGTTCTTTTCGCCGGCGGTATCTACGGAACCGTCAAGGGCATCGAAGGCGAAAAGGTCCAGATCAAAGTCCGATCCGGTGCCGTCGTAGATGTTTCGCGTTACGCGATTCAGGAGATCAAGTAACTGTCGTCAGCAAATAACGAAAGGAAGCTGATCAACATGGCAGAACCCAACATTCTTCTTACCCGCATCGATAACCGACTGGTTCATGGTCAGGTTGCCACCCAGTGGAACTCCACCCTGGGCTCCAACCTCATCCTCGTCGCCAACGACGACGTGGCGACCAACACCATGCGCCAGAACCTCATGAAGATGGCCGCTCCCGCCGGCGTCGCTACGCGTTTCTTCTCTCTGCAGAAGACCATCGACGTCATTGGCAAGGCGAGCCCGCGCCAGAAGATCTTCATCGTGGCCGAAACACCGGAAGACGTGCTTACGCTCGTCAAGGGCGGTGTGCCTATAAAGAAGGTAAACATCGGCAACATGCACATGTCGGAAGGAAAGCGCCAAGTCGCCACCTCCGTCGCAGTTAACGACGAGGATGTCGCTGCGTTTAAAGAGCTGCAGGAATTGGGGGTGGAGTTGGAGATCAGGCGCGTTCCGAGCACGCCTGTTGAGGACACGAGCAAGCTCTTCTCGTAGTCTTCGTGATCCACGTTGTCAGGAGTGAAACCCTGACATTCTGTACGTGAAATCCAAAGTGCGTACATACATTTTGAAAGGAGGAGCAAGATGGAATACACGATCTTCCAGGTCGCTCTGGTCTTCATCGTCACGTTCGTCGCGGCAATCGACCAGTTTAACTTCCTCGAGTCTCTCTATCAGCCCATCGTCACCGGCGCCGTCATTGGTCTTATCCTTGGCGACCTCAACACCGGTCTTCTCGTGGGTGGTACTTATCAGCTCATGACGATCGGCAACATGCCGATCGGAGGTGCTCAGCCGCCTAACGCCGTCATCGGCGGCATCATGGCAGCCATTCTCGCTATCGCTACGGGCCTCGAGCCCAACGCGGCAGTCGGCCTTGCCATTCCGTTCGCTCTGCTTGGTCAGCTCGGCGTTACCCTGGTCTTCACGCTTATGTCGCCGCTCATGTCCTCCGCGGACAACATGGCTCACAACGCCGACACCAAGGGTATCGAGCGTCTGAACTACTTCGCCATGGCTCTGCTCGGCCTGATCTTCGCTGTCGTCGTCACCCTGTTCTTCATCGCTGGCGCTACCATCGGTCAGACCATCGCTTCCGCCATCCCGACTTGGCTGCAGACCGGTCTCTCCGCTGCAGGCGGCATGATGCGCTTCGTCGGCTTCGCCGTCCTGCTCAAGGTTATGATGAACCGCGATATGTGGGGCTTCTTCCTCATGGGCTTTGGCCTCGCGCTCATCACCGTTGCCAACGATTCTCTGGCAACCCCTGCTCTGCTCATCCTCGCTCTCATCGGCTTCGGCATCGCTTTCTGGGACTTCCAGCAGCAGACCGAGCTGAAGGGTGCAGCTGTTTCTGACGGAGGTGACTTCGAAGATGGCATCTAATGAGTATGTGATCCCGGAGCACTACGAGGATCTTACTCCTGCTCCGCAGCTCGACCAGAAGACCCTCAACAAGATGGCTTGGCGCTCCTGCTTCCTGCAGGCATCGTTCAACTACGAGCGCATGCAGGCCGCTGGCTGGCTCTACTCCATCATCCCCGGTCTGGAGAAGATCCACACCAACAAGAACGACCTCGCGGCTTCCATGAGCCACAACCTGGAGTTCTTCAACACCCACCCGTTCCTCGTCACCTTTGTTATGGGTATCGTGCTTTCGCTCGAGCAGAACAAGGTTGACATCCCCACGATCCGCGCCGTCCGCGTCGCCGCAATGGGCCCGCTCGGTGGTATCGGTGACGCCCTGTTCTGGCTGACGCTCGTGCCTATCACGGCCGGCATCACCTCCAACATGGCCATCAACGGCAACGCCGCTGCGCCGATCATCTTCCTGGTGATCTTCAACGTCGTCCAGTTCGCTCTGCGCTTCTGGCTCATGAATTGGTCCTACAAGCTTGGCACCAGCGCTATTGACGCTCTGACCGCCAACATGCAGGCCTTCACGCGTGCCGCTTCCATCATGGGCGTCTTCGTCGTCGGTTGCCTGGTCGTCACCATGGGTGGCACCCAGATCAACCTCCAGATCCCCAACGGCACCACCCGTGGCCTTGCCCCTACTACCGTGATCGTCTCCGAGAAGGAGGCCGAGAACTTCACCGGTATGGAGGGCATCGATACCGAGACCGCTGAGGCCGGTACCATCGCCATGACCGATGAGGACGGCAACGCCCTCACCGCCGTCGATGCCGACGGCAACGAGGTCAAGTGCGGCGTCGCCGATCTGGGCAACGGCATGGAGTCCGTGACCTACGCTACCGTCACCGAGGATCCGGTCAACTTCTCTGTTGCCGACACCCTCAACACCATCGTCCCGAAGCTCGTCCCGCTTATGCTTACGCTGCTGCTTTACTACATGTTCGCTAAGCACAGCTGGACCCCGACCAAGGGCATTCTGCTGCTCTTCGTCCTCGGCATCCTGGGCGCTGGCCCGCTTGGTCTCTGGCCGAGCATCTGGTAAGGCTCTAGCTTGAGGGGTGTGTCCCTACGCGGCTCACACCCCGACCCCTTAAGCCATGTGTATGTTAAAAGCCGCGTGCTCGAAAGAGCGCGCGGCTTTTGTTTTCTTGATGATTCGGGTGTGGCAGACAGATAATGCTAAACACCCAAGGTAGCAGCCTAGTTTGAGCAAAAGGGAGGATAGGATGGCGATCGGAGCGCGCAAGCAACCGCTGTACGATCAGCTGGTCGATATTCTGACCGAAAAGATTGACCATGAATATCGCGCCGGTGACATGATTCCTTCCGAGCGCGAACTTTCGGAGCGCTATGGTCTCTCGCGCACTACGGTACGCCTGGCTCTGCAGGAACTGGAGCGTTTAGGACTGGTGGTTCGGCAGCACGGTCGCGGTACCTTTGTGACCGACCGTTCGGCAAAGGCAACCAATCTTATGCAGTCCTACAGCTTTACCGAGCAGATGCGCGCGATGGGTCGCGACCCCGAGACCACGATTCTCGATTTTTGCGAGATGGAGGCCGATAAGAATCTGGCCGAGCATATGGGATTACGTATCGGTGATCGCATTTTTAAGCTCAAGCGCCTTCGTTCTGCCGACAACATGCCCATGATGGTCGAACGCAGCTATCTACCGGTTCGTCAATTTCTGTCCCTAAAGCGACCGCTGCTGGAGCGCAAGCCGCTTTACGATGTGATTGAGCAAGACTTTCAGCAAAAGATACGCGTGGCTGAAGAGGAGTTCTATGCGAGCATAGCCCGTCCCACCGACGCCCACCTTTTGGGAATTGTCGAGGGCTCGCCTGTGCTCGATTTGGTCAGGACTACGTATAACGAGTCAAACGAGGTTGTGGAGTATACACTCTCGGTTGCTCGTGCCGATCAGTTTAAATACAAGGTTTACCACCAGCGTAGCAACTAGTGTCCGCATCGTTTCCATATGGTGATTCTTTGCATTTAACTGGTTACTACCAGATAACCAACCGAAGTGTATAATTGCACGTCAGAGGATTACTTCTAGAGAGAGGTATTAGAAATGTTCGAGAAGAGTGTCGAGGAGCTCACCGAGCTCGGCGCCCAGATCACCACGGCCGAGATTGCTCAGCAGCCCGAGCTTTGGCGTGATACGCTCAACATCTATCGCGAGAACAAGGAGGCCATCGAGGCCTTCCTGGCCGAGGCTCGCGCTATGGGCGAGGGCCGTCTGTCCGTTGTCTTCACCGGTGCCGGTACGTCCGACTATGTTGGCGATACCTGCGCCCCGTATCTGCGTCACGCCGGCAACACTGATCTCTACGACTTTAAGCCCATCGCCACGACCGACATCGTGAGCGCCCCGCGCGACTTCCTGCGCGCTGAGGATCCCACGCTCGTGGTTTCCTTTGCCCGCTCTGGCAACAGCCCCGAGAGCCTTGCCGCCGTTGCCGTTGCCAAGGAGCTCGTCCACAACGTCAAGTTCCTCAACATCACCTGCGCGCCCGAGGGCAAGCTCGCCGTCGAGTCTGCCGATGATCCCAATGCGCTGACGCTGCTCATTCCGCGCGCCAACGACAAGGGCTTCGCCATGACCGGCTCCTACACCTGCATGACCCTGCTCTCTACCCTCATCTTTGACGAGGCTTCCGACGAGCAGAAGGCCGAGTGGGTCGAGACCATCGCCAAGATGGGCGAGGAGGTCATCGCTCGCGAGTCCGAGGTTGCCGACTACCTCGCTGGCGACTTCAACCGCGTGACGTACTTGGGTTCCGGCTCCTTCGGTGGCCTTGCCCAGGAGAGCCAGCTCAAGATCCTCGAGCTTGCTCACGGTCTGGTCGCTACTTCCTACGACACCTCCATGGGCTATCGTCACGGACCCAAGTCCTTCGTCGACGACAAGACCCTCGTGTTCGTGTTCGTCAACAACGACGCCTACACCCGTCAGTACGACATCGACATCCTCAACGAGATCGGTGGCGACAAGATCGCTCAGCACACCGTTGCCGTTCAGCAGGATGGCGCTACCGTCTACGAGGGCGAGTCCTTCACCTTTAAGGGCTACGAGGCGCTTCCCGAGGGCTACCTTGCTCTGCCGTTCGTGATGTTTGCTCAGGCTATCAGCCTGCTCAACTCCGTGCGCGTGGGCAACACGCCCGACACGCCGAGCCCCACCGGTACGGTCAACCGCGTGGTTAAGGGCGTGACGATTCACCCCTTCACCGCTTAATCGCGTCCCCCTGTAAGGGCGCCCGTCCGCTCATAACGGCGGGCGGGCGCTTTTTGTTATTACGTGGGCTGGGTATAAGCATCACCACAGTCAACTGCTTTAGAAGCAAGGAGTGCATATGAGCACGTACGCAATTAAGGCTGACAAGTTCTTCTTGCCGGCAGGCCCGCAACTGGGCGGCTATCTTATGGTCGAGGATGGCGTCTTTGGCGCCTGGCAGGCCGACGAGCCCTCTTGCGAGATCAAGGACTACACGGGATCGTGGATCGCACCGGGTATGGTCGACACCCACATCCACGGCTTCTACAACCACTCAACTACCGATAACGACCCCGAGGGTATCGATATTAGCTCGACCGAGCTCGCCCGTCGCGGTACCACCAGCTGGTTGCCCACGACGTTCACCGATGGCGTCGAGCAGATCAAGGATGCCTGCGCCGCCATCGCTCAGGCTGACGAGGGCCGCGGCCCTGACTTCTGCGGTGCTCGCATTCAGGGCATCTACCTGGAGGGCCCCTTCTTTACCATGAAGCATGTGGGCGCACAGAACCCCGCTTACCTGATTGACCCCTCCGAGGAGGTCTTTGACGAGTGGCAGGAGGCTGCCGGCGGACGTATCGTTAAGAGCGCCATGGCTGCCGAGCGCGATGGCGCCGCTGCTTATGCTGCTGCCCTCAATGCGAAGGGTGTCGTGACCAGCATCGGTCACTCTGATGCCACGTATGACGAGTGCATCGCCGCCATCAACGCCGGTGCCAGCTGCTTTACGCATACCTATAACGGCCAGCGCGGGCTGCATCACCGTGAGCCCGGTGTCGTGGGTGCTGCTATGTCCACGTCCGAGACCTACGCCGAGATCATCTGTGACGGCAAGCACGTAAACCCTGCCGCCATCAAGGCGCTGCTGCAGGCCAAGGGCTGGCAGCACACGGTACTCATCACCGACTGCCTGGGCTGCGGCGGCATGCCCGAGGGCAGCTACACCAGCGGTGGCATGGACGTCATCATGAAGGACAACCTGTGCTGGCTCGCCGATGGCAAGAGCATTGCCGGTTCGGTGCTCACGCTTGCCCAGGGCGTCAAGAACATCGTCGACTGGGGCATCGCCAGCGCCGATATCGCCATTCGCATGGCAACCGAGGTGCCGGCACGCTCCGCGCACATCGAGGATAAGTGCGGCAGCATCATGCCGGGTCGCGACGCCGACTTTGTCGTGTTCGACCATGAGCTCACCCTCGTCGAGACGTATGTTGGCGGCCAGAGCGTCGGCAACGCCTTTACCGAGTAACGAAAGAAAAAGACGGCGGGCCCGAATCTGCTCGGACCCGCCGTACGGGTTAAACGCTCAAAAGCACCTTTACAGTTACAGCTTGCTAGCGATTTTCTTTGCCGTACGCTTAACGCCGGCCACCAGGCCTCCTGCAGGATGCTCCTTCTCGTATGCTAGGCGCTTCTCGCGCTTGGCGTACTCTTCGACGATGATGTCTCCATACTCGTCTTCGATCTTGTCGAAGAAGTCGACGGCACCCTTAATTTCCTCAGCGGTCGGGTGCCCCTTTTGGACACCGCCGGTGAGTTTGAACGGCCCCCACGTATCAAAGCCGGGGCAGCCGTAGACACCCATAAAGATGGCCTGCCTCATGCGGCAGATGCCATCGATATCCTTGCCGTACCACTTGTTTTTGCCACCGTAGGTCATAAGGCCAAACACCTTGTCCTGCGGCTGCAACACGTTAGTGAGCACGCGTGCCATGTCCTTGTCGATCTCGGAGTAATAGATGCCCGTGGCGACACCAATCAGATGGTATTCGTGCAGGTTGGGATACTCGTTTTTGCCGAGCGTTTTCACATCGAGGGTATCGATTTCGGGGTGCGCCTCGACGATGGCGTCCACGAGCTTTTTCGTATTGCCGTGGTGGCGTGAGGCATAAAGAATGATGGTTCGCATAAGAAGGCCTTTCAGCTGTAATTGCATCAATGTCTGTATGGTACCCCGTTACATGGCCGGGATACCGGACGCATCGATGAGCGTGCGGGTTTGTTCTATGGTTAGGATTGAAACGGGCGCTTGCGTGAAATAAAGCAGTTGTTCGAAAGGATGGGTAATGGAATACGCTCTCTCCAACGATTCGATTTCTATTAAGGTTTCCACGGCTGGTGGCTCGTTTACCTCGATTGAGGCCGGAGGTCGCGAGTACTTGTGGCAGGGTGATCCCACCGTGTGGTCCGGCCAGGCGCCGATTTGCTTCCCGATTTGCGGAGGCTTGCGCGACAACAGCGCCATGACGTTTGCCGGGCATCATGTAAAGCTCGCTCGCCACGGCTTTGCGCGCAAGCAGGAATGGAAGCTGCTGAGCCAAGGCGAGAACGAGTTGGCTATGTGCCTGGCTTCGGAGGATAACGCCGCGCTGCTGAGCGATTATCCGTATCCGTTTAGGCTCGTCGCCCGCTATACGCTCGAGGACGCCGCCGTGCGTGTCTCCTATGAGGTTACCAACGAGGGCACCGAGGACATGCCGTTCTTTATCGGTGGGCATCCCGGCTTTAGGTGCCCGCTCGATGAGGGCGAGGCCTATACGGACTACGAGTTGCGCTTTGAGAAAGAAGAGGCTGCAGAGCTTTGCACCGCTGTCCCTTCGACTGGCTTGATTGACGTGGACAAGCGCTCCAAGAACCCCATGGTGGGAAAGACGCTGCCCCTGTCGCACGAGCTCTTCGATTTTGCGGAGACCATCTTTGACGTGCTCGAGAGCCGCCAGGTCACGCTTTCCAAAAAGGGCGAGGACAAGGGCGTCCGCCTGAGCTTTGAGGGCTTCCCATATCTCATTGTGTGGAGCAAGCCCGAGGGTGATTTTGTGGCAGTTGAGCCTTGGGGCGGCCTTTCGACCTGCTCCGATGAGGACGACGTGCTTGAGCATAAGCGTGGCTGCCTTGTCGCCAAGCCCAAGGAGACCGTCGTTCGCTCGTTCACGATTGAGATTCTGTAATTCCGTTTTGTCGACTCGTATCGCGAGGCACAAGGAGCCTGCGAGATAAGGAGCTAAAAATGATCCTCACCGTTACGATGAACCCGTCCGTCGATACACGCTATCAGCTCGATGAGCTCATTATCGACGACGTTAACCGTGTGACGCCCGAAAAGACCGCCGGCGGCAAGGGTCTCAACGTGGCCCGTGTACTGGGTCAGCTGGGCGACGACGTTGTGGCAACTGGTCTGCTCGGCGGCCACATGGGCGCCTACATGGCCGAGCTCATGGATGCCAACGGCATTAAGAATGATTTTGTACCCATCAAGGGCGAGACTCGCATTTGCCTTAACATCCTCCACGCCGGCAACCAGACCGAGCTACTCGAGAGCGGCCCGACGATTGCCCCCGAGGAGCTCGATGCCTTTACCGCCAAGTTCGCCGAGCTTGCGAGCAAGGCCGCTGTCGTTACCATCTCGGGTTCGCTGCCCCGTGGTGTCGAGGCAGGCTACTACGCCAAGATCACGGGTATTGCCGAGAACGCCGGCGCCAAGGTGCTGCTCGATACCTCGGGTGCTTCGCTCGAGGCCGCCCTTAAGTCCGAAATTAAGCCCGAGCTGGTCAAGCCTAACCTGACCGAGATTAACGGCCTTCTGGGCACGAGCTTTACCACCGACGATGTGGACGAGCTCCGCGCCGCGCTCGCCTCTGATGCCCGCTTCTCCGATATCCCCTGGGTCGTCGTGTCCATGGGCGCTGCCGGCTCCGTGGGCTTCCATAATGGCCGTGCATTCCGCGCCAAGACCCCCGATATCCCCGCCGTTAACGCTACGGGCTCTGGCGATTCGACCATTGCCGGCTTCGCGCATGCGATTGCTGCTGGCGCGGATGACGAGACGGTGCTGCGTACCGCCAACACCTGCGGCAAGCTCAATGCCATGGATCCCATGACTGGCCACTTGGTTATGGATCGTTGGGACGAGGTTTACAACGGCGTTGTCGTGACCGAGCTGTAGGAGCTTGTGCGCCGCCCCCGGCATCGGTTGCTTGCTTGTGGTTAGAGTTGACGGCAAGTGCGGTAGCATTATGCCGGGGCGCGACGCCGATGCTGTCGTGTTCAATCCCGACCTTACCCTGGTCGAGACGTATGTGGGTGGCAACAGCGTCGGTAATGCATTTACCGAGTAGCTGCCAAATAAACGATCCGAGAGGGGATTTAGATGATTTACGGTGCATTGGGCGATATCGAGGAATACCGCGGAATGCTCAAGGGCCTCGACGTGCTGATCGACTGGCTCGAGGAGAACGACCCGGCACAGCTCGAGGTCGGCAGCCATCCGATTTTGGGTGAGAAGGTCTTTGCGAACGTCATGTCTCCCACGACGCGTCCCGAGGCTGAGGCTCACTATGAGACGCATCAGCGCTATCACGACCTGCAGATCGACGTCGAGGGTCGCGAGGCCTTCAAGGTCGCTACGGGCAGCCTGACGCTGGTCCAGGAGTTTGACGAGAAGGACGACTATGATCTGGTCGATTCCGACGCCTCGATCGCCGGCGATCTTGCCGACGACAAATTCGCGCTGTTCGTTGCCGGCGAGCCCCACATGCCCACGCTCGAGTTCCCGGGCGATGGCGCACAGCCGGTCAAGAAGATCTGCTTTAAGTTGCTTGCCGACGCCTACTGGGAGGAGTAGCGAGCTGCTCGGCTGAGCTGTTCGTCTGATGGCGTGATTCCCCTAGGGAAATCACGTTTGGCGGGGTTTTCTGTTTTGAATAGGGAAGCCTCATTTATTTGCGAAGAACATCGGCTAGCCGCAGGATTGAAATCATCGACCGATAAGTGAGTTCCACTTTTTCGCCCGCAAGCAGTCGTTTCGAGCCAATCTCATCTAGCCCCACAAGCCGGGAAAACAGCGGGCCGCTCATCGTGCCCTCGTCAATTGATTCCCTTATGGTCTTCAAAACGTCCGTATCATGAAGCGATGCCGAGCTGTAGGGGGCAACACGAGCGGAACTCTCAATTAACGACGAGACAAAAGGATGGAGATGCTTTGGACATAGTCCATCAAACACCACATCCCCATTGTCGTTCGAGCCGACCAGGCGCCAAGTATAATGATCGACCCAGTCATCCCCGTCGTATATGGCGTTCATGAGCAACTTCCCGTCTAGAGAGAGAAACCTATTTGGACATCGGGGCGCAAGACCGCAATCCATATCGGGCCTGCAGCAGCTCCAACCCAACGCACCACATAGGTTCCCTTTCGTACATGTGTATCAATCTGCCCCGAAATGCCGGTGAATGCAATTCCAGACCCGTTTGTCGGATAGCAATCGACGTATTTTTGTTTTCCGCTCACAACCTTGTATAGATATATCGTTCCAGCAAAAGAGAAGGGATCGTTCGCAATTTTGTCCGGAAGAACTTGCCACCTCAAAATCCCGCTACCAATATGGTCAAGCTTGACCGTTCCGCCGTCCCCCTCAAAAGTGGCAAGGGGATTTACCCAAGACTGAGAGTCGGCATCGCCCTCCTTAGCAGTTATCAGCAGACTGCCCGTATAAGACTGCTGAGGCTCACCTTCAGGACAGACAGCCTTGGCCCAAGAAGGGCCACTCAGGCAGAACAGTCCGAGCAGCATCAATACCAACAAAAGAAAACCCTTAGTTCTTTTCATCTATATCCCCAACGTCTCTCGACATTTGTATATCGTGACTATTTTAGATCTATATGGCCAATTCGAGCCCTCACCATGGCAATTGTTGCAGCTGGGTTTCTTTTCATTAAGATTTCACTTTGGTAAATCCCCGCCCCTAAGCATTAAACCCGAAGTCCACCGAGTGGGCCGCTGTTGACGTGGCGATGCTTGGATTGGCGCGCACGCACTCAAAATCGGCAACAAAAAAGCCGCCCGAAGGCGGCTATCTTGAGCAATGGAGCCAGCGACCGGGCTCGAACCGGTGACCCCCGCTTTACGAGAGCGGTGCTCTACCAACTGAGCTACGCTGGCGGCCATGTGATGACGCAACTGAGGCGCCAACGGCTGTCTATGATACGGGACATCGCACATCCGCGCAAGTGTTCTGACGGCTTTTCTCACTTTAAATGCACTAATATTAGAGGCGTGATGTCTGCAGTGCCCATTTGGTACTTGACCTGCTGTTGAGTTGGTGGCCGACGTCCCGCTCGTATGGGTCTCAAACAGAATGGGGCAGCCATGGCTCAACCCAAGATCCTTCTCACGCGTATCGATGACCGTTTCATTTACGGGCAAGACGTTGAGCTGTGGAACGAAGCCGTGGGTTCCAATCTTGTCTTAATCGTCAACGATGAGATCGCGGCGGATTCGCGCCAATGGGCACCCATGAGGGTGGCGGCGCCAGAAGGCGTTTGGACGCGGTTTTTCTCGGTGCAAAGGACCATCGACATCATTTATACCGCAACGCCGCGCCAATGGATTCTCATCATGGTGGCGTCGCCCACGGATGCACTCGCGCTGGTTAAGGGCGGTGTGCCAATAACCAAGATCAGCATCGGCCATATGCGGGCGAGGGAGGGCAAGCGCTCTGCAACGCCTGCCATTGCCGTAGGCGATACGGACATCGCCGCCTTCAAAGAGTTGCAAAAGCTCGGCATAGAGCTAGAAATCCGTTATCTCCCCAGTTCCGCCCCCGACCCCATTGGCAATCTGTTCAACTGATCCCTTGGGGACGGAGGAAAACGGATCATTTTGCCCTTGCGAGGGATGCGCGCGATGCCGCCTGTCAAAAACTATGCCCATTTACTACGTTTGGTCGGCTATCGCCGAGCATGTCGAATTTGAGAAAAACAAAACCGCAGGTAGACGGCTTGCGAATTTAACAAAAACCGGTGCATGGTCGAGCATCCCGGGCTAAACGTAGTAAATGGGCATAGTTTTGATATGTCACTCATACAGTCACAGCGAAAATGAGCCAAAAGATGAAAAAACGCCCGTCGACGGTGGTGCCGGCGGGCGTTGCTGTGCGATATGTCGCGTTGTGGGCTTAGTGCCTCATAAAGTGATATTCGATCACATTGCTATAGGGATGACCCGGGCCCACAATGCCCTGCGGGAACAGAGGCTGGTGCGGCGTGTCGGGGTACATCTCGGCCTCGAGGGCAAAGCCGGCGCCCCAGCCATAGTTGGCATCGTCCTTGGCGTGCTCGTCGCCCAGCCAGTTGCCGGTGTAGAGCTGCACGCCCGGGGCAGTGGTGTAGTAGTCCATCTCACGACCGGTCCACATCTCCTCGACGTGCATCGCGCGGCGCAGGTTGCGGCCGTACTGATAGCCATCGATGCACAGGCAGTGATCGTAGCCACGGGCCTGCTTAATCTGCGGGTCGTCGGCCTCCATGCCAGGTGCGACGGGGCGCAGCTCGCGAAAGTCAAACGGTGTTCCCTCGACCGGAGCGATTTCGCCGGTGGGAATGTTCTGCTCATTAATGGGCAGGTAGTGGGCAGCGTTGGCGATAAAGAAGTGCTCACAGTCCATGCCGGCGTTATGGCCGGCAAGGTTAAAGTACGTGTGGTTGGTCATGGACACGTAGGTGGCGCGGTCGCTCTCGCAGCCATACTCGATGCGGAAGACGCCGGTGCGCGTAACGGTAAACACGGCTGTAAAGGTTCGGTTGCCGGGCAGGCCCAGCTCGCCATCCTTAAGCGAGGTGGTCATGTGCACGGCGTTATGGACTTCGTCGAGCTCAACGTCCCACACGCGTTTATGCAGACCGTGCTCAAGATCGCTGTGCAGGTTGTTGGCACCCTCGTTGGCGGGCATATGCCAGTCCGTGCCGTCGATGGTAATCGTGGCGCCCGCGGTGCGGTTTGCCACAGGTCCGATGGTCGCGCCAAAGCAGGCGGGGTTGTCAAAGTAATCCTCGAGCTTATCGAAGCCCAGCACCACATCGCGCACGTTGCCGGGGATGTCGGGCACGTCGATGCCCAACACGGTGGCGCCATAGTCCATAATGCGAACGCAGATCTCGGGCCCGTTGAGGGTGTAACGATGAACGGGGGTACCGCAGGGCGCGGTGCCGAAAAGCTCGGAAGTGATCATTTGGTTCCTAACATCGAGATAATTCGGACAAACTGTAGCGCGAACAGGCGAGATTATCACTACACCCCACTAAAGCAGGGGGTATTTTTCTCAAAAAAGTGATGATTGGAGCTGTGCGGGCGTTCATTTTTGACGCGCACGAGTCTGATACAATTTGTTCGTTACTGTTTGAATGATATGCGCGCAAAGAACGGCGAGGATTCATCGTGATTAAGGCAGAGCGACAGGATAAGGTTCGTCAGCTGCTCGAAGAGCAGGGCACGGTCTCGGTCAAGGAGATTTCGGATGCACTGGGCGTCTCGGATATGACGATCCGTCGCGATCTTGAGGAGCTTGCGAGCCTAGGCGAGATCGAGCGCGTGCACGGCGGAGCCCGTAGTGCACAGGGCCGTCCCCACGCTATGTTGCGCCACGAGTATTCGCACAGCGAAAAGCGCACCAAGCATGCCGAGGAAAAGCTGCAGATCGCGCGCCGCGCTGTGGAGCTCATCGAGGAGGGCTCGACCATCTTTTTGGGTACGGGCACTACGGTGGAGCAGATGGCCTCGATGCTGCCGGCGTTTCGCCTGCGTATCGTGACCAATTCGCTTTCGGTGTTTAACCTGCTCGAGGCGCGCGAAGACTGCGACCTGTGCCTCGTGGGCGGTATGTACCGTCGCCGCACCGCCGCTTTTGTGGGACCAACGGCCGAAGATACCCTGCGTGCGCTGGGCATCGACGCGGCGTTTATCGGCGCCAACGGCATTCTGGATGGCGACGTGTCTACGTCCAACATGGACGAGGGCCGTATCCAGCAGCTCGCCTTTAGCAAGGCCGACTCGCGCTATCTGATCGCCGACTCCAGCAAAATCGGCAAGCGCGATTTCTATACCTTCTGTCGCCTGGACAATTTAGACGCCGTGGTGTGCGAACCGGGTATTGCTGATGGAGATCGCGCCGCCATCGAGGAGCACACGCAGGTCATCTGCTAGCTAACGCTATGGGATTGCCAACAGGCGATGCGGGAGGACTTTTACCTCCTGTCATTGTGGGGAATCAACGCGTGAGCGCTACGCGATATGACGCGTAAATGAGGACTCCACTATCAAATTGTCTCAACCTGTGACAGGTAGGGGTGAAATCACCAACCAGATGTTACAGATGGGGGGGGGGGGATTGTCCTGTGCATTTGTCTCAATCTGTAACAGCTAGGACCCAAAAACTCGACTAGATGTTACAGATCGAGATTTTGTCTACCCAGCCATCATCTTTGTCTTGATCTGTAAAAGTTAGACGCCCAAAAGCGAATCAGATGTTACAGATCTAGACATTTCGAACCGGGTGCCCCCGTTCATCTCAATTTGTAACAATTGGGGCCAAAAATCTCTGCTAGATGTTACAGATCGAGACAAATGGCCTGCTCGAGCCCACCAAAAACAAAAAGGCCGCATACGAACCCGTGGAGGGATTCGCATGCGGCCGACAGGGGGTATGCGGCAAAAGCTAGGCCATGAGCAGGCCGGTCTCCGCGACGTTCTTGTACCAGTACGCGCTCGCCTTGGGATAGCGCTTCTGGGTCTCAAAGTCGATGTAGAACAGGCCGTAACGTTTGTTATAGCCGTTGGTCCAGGAGAACTGGTCCTGCAGCGACCACACAAAGTAACCGTCGACGTTTACGCCGCCGTCGATTGCCTTGAGGATCCACGCGAGATGCTGGCGCATGTAGTCGATACGAGGGGCGTCATCGATAAAGCCGTCCTCGAAGTCGTCCTTATAGCCCATGCCGTTCTCGGTAATGTAGATTTTCTTGTAGTTGGGGTAATCGTTCTTAATGCGGAGCAGCAGGTCGTACAGGCCCTCGGGATAGATGATCCAGTCCCAATCGGTGGTGGGTACGCCTTCGCGCACGCATGACTCGCCCACGCCCTTGAGGAACCAGCGCGAGGAGCCCTTGTCGCCGGTGCCATTGTGGTTGATGTCGTTTTCGCCTTCGGCGGCACGCAGGAACTGGCACTTGTAGGTGTTGACGCCCAGGCAATCGTTGTAGGGGAGCGCGGCGGTCAGCGCGGCGATGTCCTCGTCGCGGACGTCGAGCTCGCCGCCGGCGATATGGGCCAGCTTGGTCGCAGCCTCCATGGTGTCGGCTGCATAGTGGCCGCGGAAAGTGGCGTCGAGCACCCAGCGGTTGTTGATGACGTCGGCCATGCGGGCGGCCTCGCAGTCGGCAGCGCTGTTGGGATCGAGGGGATACTTGGGCTCCAGGTTCTGGACAATGCCGATCTCGCCCTCAAAGCCGCCCTCATGGAAGGCGACGACGGCCTTGGCGTGGGCCACCATCATGTTGTGCATGAGCTGGAAGGCCTTGTCCAGGCGGTACTTCTCGCCGTGCGGCCAGTTGCCGACGATAAAGCTGCCCTCGGCGGTTGCGGGAATCTCGTTAAACGTGAACCAGTGCTTGACCTCGGCGAACTCGGCAAAGCAGAACTTGGCGTACTCGACAAAGGCATCGATGGTCGTGCGCGTCAGGAAGCCCTCGCCGCCGTCCTGGTAGAAGGCCTCGGGCGTATCGAAGTGATCGAGCGTGACATAGGGGATAACGCCAGCTTTGTTGCAGGTGGCAAAAAGCTCGTGATAGAAAGCGACGCCCTCGGGGTTAATCTCGCCAGTGCCACTGGGGAAGATACGGCTCCAAGCGATGGAGACACGAATGCCGTTAATGCCAAAACGCTGGCACAGGTCGATATCGACCGGATACTTGTTGTAGAAATCGCTTGCGGGGTCGGGGGAGAAACGACCTTGGGCTGCCAGGAAATCGTCCCAGGGCACTTTGCCCTTGCCGTGCGTGCGGGTCTCGCCCTCAACCTGGTAAGCGGCGGTGGCGCCGCCAAACACAAAGCCGTCGGGGAACTTCATGGGATTGGTCATGAGTCATCCTTTCTGTGGGATACGAATAGGGAGAGGTGCCCGAACTGGGGATCCGGGCACCAACAGAGGGAGGAGCTAGTCGAGGTTCTCGCGGAGCCACTTGATGGCGCCAGCGGGGTCGCGGGTAAGGTCGATATATTCCTTGCCGCGCGGGGCGAGCAGCTTAATGCCCAGGCGATCGGTGTCGGCCTTCATGTCGTTGTAGTAGCTACGGACCTGCGGGGCAAGCACGATAACGTCGTACTGATCCATGATGGCAGTGTGCTGGCCATAGGCACCTGCGGAGGAAGCGATGTTCTCTCCGGTCTGCGCGGCACCTTCCTTGATGGCGTTGGCAAGCATGGCGGAGGTGCCGGCGCCAGCGCACAGGACGAGGACCTTCAGACCGTCGACATCCTTCTTGGCGGATGCGCCGGCGGCGGGCTCGGGCTGATCGGCGACAGGCTCGCTGTTGACGGCAGCGGCGGTCGGCTCGACGGAAGCGGTAGTCTGCTCGACAGCGGGCGCAGAGGCGTTGGCGGCGACGGAAGCGGCACCATCGGACTCGAGACCCAGCTCGGCGGCGCGCTCGGCTTCCTGGTCGCAGAGCAGCTTATCGTATGCCTTCAAGAACGGCAGGTAGATGATGGCGTCCAGCAAGATGATGATCGCGACAAACACCAGGGCGATAAGCTGGAAGTTCGTGGTGATGAAAATGCCGATGGGGGCGGGGGTGGCCCAAGGCACCACGAAGGAGAAGCCGTTCATGCCCACGTTATCGATAAAGAACTTGGCAACACTTACGTTGACGCAGCCGGCGGCAACAAAGGGGATGAGCATGTAGGGGTTAAGGATCATCGGCGCGCCAAAGAGCAGCGGTTCGTTGACAGCGAAGGCCACAGGAACAATCGAGGCCTTGCCGACGGCTTTGAGCTGCTTGGACTTCATAAAGAGAATCAGCAGAAGCGGCACGATGAACGTGGCGCCGGTGCCGCCGAACTCACCCACGAGCGACATGTTAAAGGTGAGGGAATGGGCGGGGTGGCCGCCTGCCAGCAGAACCTGCAGGTTCTCGGCCTGGTTGGCAAGACGGATGGGGTCGATGCCCGGCTGGACGATCGAGGGGCCGTGGACGCCGATGAACCAGAAGAACGCGGTGGCTGCCTGGATAAGGATAAGGCCAGGATAGGTTTCTGCAGCGGTGAAGAGCGGGGAGAGCAGTTTGATAAGCAGCTCGGAGAACGGAACGCCCATGAGGTTGCGCACGACGACATCGATGATGCCGCAGATGATGACGGCGCCGCCGAAGGGGATGATGTCGCGGAAGTTCTGAGCGATGGCGCCCGGGACCTCCTTGGGCAGCTTAATGGTCAGATCGCGCGAGACGCAGAATTTGTAGACCCACACGGTAATGAACGCGGCGATATAGGCCGAGAACAGGCCGCGCGTGCCCATGCTGGTGCAATCGAAGACCGAAAGTTCGGAGCCGTTGAACTTGGTGGTGAACTGCGTGACTGCGAGCAGCAGCATGCTGCACTGGGCGGCCACCATGGTGGAACCGTCGTTGAGCACTTTGCCGGCGGGCATACGACGGTTCATGGATGCCGTGAAGTTCTTGGCAGTGGTGCCGGCAACCATGATGCCCATGACGCCCATGGTGAAGTTGTAGAGCTTGTTGCACCAGTCGATGAGCGGCTGGGGCAGCGTGATGCCGACTACGCCGGGAAGGGTGGCAATGAGCAGAAAGATCGAAGAGGTGAGGACAATGGGCATGCACCCAAGGAATCCGTCCTTGATGGCCTGGAGGTATATGTTCCTCGAGATCTTCTCAAAGAACGGCTGATGCTTTTCGAGCATTTTTACGATGGCGTCCATAGAGCTCCTTTACTACTTGATGCGCGATGCATGTGGATGGAACTGGTCGTCGATGGATGGTCAGGACTGCCCGGAAGCCTTCCTACTTAAGGAAGGCATTGCGAAATGACAACGTTGTCATTTCGTTAATGACAACGTAAGACATTATTGGAAGAGCAACAAGGATATACGGGTGAGTGGTCGATATTGTCCGGTAAACGGTTGATTTATCAGTCAGGCAGGTAGTGTATGCTAGAACGCAAAAAGCAAGCGATGCAAAACCGACTGGAGAAGCAGTGGCAACGATGGACAAGAAAAACGTCTCGATGAACGATGTGGCGATTGCCGCGGGTGTTTCTCTCAAGACGGTTTCGCGTGTGATCAACGAGCCCGATAGCGTGCGAGAGTCGACACGCGATAAGGTCCATTCCGCAATGGAGGCACTCGGGTTTCGAACTAACTTTGCCGCGCGTTCGCTCAAGTTGGGCCGTTACGGGTGCATCGGCGTCGTGCTGTTTCACTTGTCGGGTGGTGCCGTGGACATGATTGACGGTATCGCCGATGCCGCCGAGGAACGCGGCTTTGCGCTCACGATGATTAAGAAGCGCGCAGGGGAGAAGATGACCCTTGCCGATGCGGCGCGCAGGATGTCGCAGCTGCCTGTTGATGGCATGATCTTCAACCTGCGTCAGATGGTCGATGACTTTGATACCTTTGAGGCACCGAAGGACCTCAAGACGGTGATTATCACACCGATGGAACATCCTACCTGCTCCACCGTCAGTGACGACCAAGAGGGCGGCGCGCGCATGGCGTGCGAGTACTTCTTGGATCATGGTCACAAGAACGTGTATTTCGTTTCGGGTAAGAAAGAGTCGCTGTCGAGCCAGTGCCGTATGAAAGGTTGGCGTGCGGCACTCGAGGCGCGTGGCATTGAGCCGCCCGAGCCTCTGCAAGGCGATTGGAATGCGGATAGTGGCTATGCCGCGGGCCTTGTGCTTGCCGATAAGCCCGATTGCACGGCGGTCCTCGCCGCTAACGACTGCATGGCAAACGGCGTGATGATGGCTCTACGTGACAAAGGGCTCAGTGTGCCCGACGACGTGTCCGTGATCGGCTTCGACGATGAGCTCTACAAGACGATTCCCAACTCGATTCTGACGTCGGTGAAGTTTCGCCATCGCGAGCTGGGCATCCGTGCGCTTAACGAGGTCGTCGCAGGTCTGGAAGCCCCGAGCTCCAGAAGCCGTACGCTCGTCTCGGGCGTGTTGGTCGAGCGCGCGAGCGTGCGGGATCTGCGGGCGTAGACGTGCTCGGCCTGTTCGTCTAAATCTGTAACAGGTGGGACCAAAAAACTCGACTAGGTGTTACAGATTTAGACAATTCGGTCCGGCTTATTCCGTTTGTCTCGATTTGTAACAACTAGACGGTCAAAAGTGGTCTAGATGTTACAGATCGAGACAAACGAACGCGGCCCAGCTCGCTCAAAAACAAAACGGCGGATACGACCAAGGATGCTGAAGCATCCACCGGGAAGGTCGTATCCGCCACATGGAAAGAGGTGCATGGACGCAGCGCTCATGCGATCGGGAATGGTAAGGTGCACGGCAGCGTGATGGTCACGGCGGCCGATGGCGTTAGCTAGTCCAGACGACGGGTCTGCGCCACGTGCTTATACCAGTATGCGCTTGCCTTGGGCGTGCGCTTCTGGGTTTCAAAGTCAACGTAGAAGAAGCCGTAACGCTTGTTGTAGCCATTGGTCCAGGAGAACTGATCCTGCAGGCTCCATAGGAAGTAGCCGCCCACGTTGACACCCACCTCCATGGCCTTGAGCAGCCAGCGCAGGTGCTGCTCGATGTAGTCGATGCGCGGCTGGTCGTCCACAAAACCGTCCTTGTAGGGGTCCTTGTAGCCCATGCCATTTTCGGTGATGAAGATCTGCTTGTAGTTGGGGTAGCGCTGCTTAATGTAGACGAGCAGATCGAACAGACCCTCGGGATAGATGATCCAGTCCCAGTCGGTGGTGGGGATGCCGGGCTTGTTCACGTGCTCGCCAATGCCCTTGACGCGCCAGCGGCCGGTGCCCTTCTCGCCCGTACCGTTGTGGTGCAGGTCGTTCTTGCCATCGTAAGCCTTCAAAAAACGGCACTGGTAGTTGTTAACGCCCAGGTAGTCGTTGTAGAGCGCGGCCTCGCGCATGATTTCCAGATCCTCGTCTAGGATCTCGATGGTGCCACCCGAGACGGCGGCCAGGCGGTTGGCGCACTCGAGGGTGTCGGGCGCGTAGTCGCCGCGGAAGGTGGCGTCGAGCAAGAACTGGTTTTGCAGCACGTGCTCGTTGTTGGCGGCCTTGATATCGGCGGGGTCGTTCTCGTTGAGCGGGTACTTGAACTCCAGCGACTGAATGACGCCGATCTTGCCCTTAAAACCGCCGTTGTGGAAGGCCAGCACGGCCTTGGCGTGGGCGAGCATCATGTTGTGCTCGCACTGGAAGGCCTCGGCAAGATGCGCCTTGACGCCACCGGGGAAGGTGCCCTCGATGTAGGTGTTGGAGGCGTCGGCCCAGATCTCGTTAAAGGTGAACCAGTAGGTCACCTGGTCGGCGTACTCCTTAAAGCAGAAGGTGGCAAAGTCCACAAAGGCGTCGATGGTCTCGCGGTTGAGGAAGTCGCCCTTCTCAAAGAGGGGAAGCGGCGTGTCAAAGTGATGCAGCGTGACGAACGGCTCAACATGGTGCTTATGGCACTCGGCGAAGAGGTCGTGGTAGAACTGGACACCCTCGGGGTTGATCTCGCCGGTGCCGTTGGGGAAGATGCGGCTCCAGGCAATGGAGAGGCGAACGCCGTTGATGCCAAACTCCTCGCACAGCTCCAGATCGACGGGGTACTGGTTGTAGAAGTCCGAAGCGGGATCGGGGGAGAAGCGCCCCTGGGCCTCCAGGAAGTCGTCCCAGGCGACTTTGCCCTTACCGTGAGTGCGAGTCTCGCCCTCTACCTGGTAGGCAGCAGTGGCGCCGCCAAAGACAAAGTCCTCGGGAAACTGCGCGGGCGGGTTGGTGACGCTAGCAGGGTTAACGGACATGATGATCCAATCGTCTAAATCGAAGGGCCAGCCGGTCTTGGATGGTCGGCTGGCCCTGAGCGTTACTTACTTCGAGAGCTGCTCGGAGACGAAGGCGAGAGACTTATCGCCGTTCTGGGAGAGCTCGATGTATTGCTTGCCACGGCAGGCGACGCACTTGTTGCCCACGCGCTCGCAGTCCTTCTGCAGGTCGGCCAGGTAGCTGGCAGCCTGCGGGGCCAGGACGACCAGGTCAAAGTCGGGGAGCATGTCCACGTGGTTGCCATATGCCTCGGCAGCGGTTTCAAGATTGATGCCGCGCTCCTTGGCAGCCTTGGCCAGCGCGTTGGCGAGCAGGCCCGAGGTACCGCCGCCCTGGCAGAGCACGAGCACGCGCTTGCCGTTGAGGTCGCTGGCGGTCGTTGCCTCGGCAGCGGGTGCTGCAGAAGCGGCGGGGGAGTCGGCCTTCACGGCCTCGGCAGCAGCGCCGGCGGCAACGCTCTTGGCGTCAGCCTTGCCCTGGAAGGCATCGTTGAGCTTGGCGGCCTTCTCGGCGTTCTTGGCGGCGAGCTCCTCCTTGGAAATTTCGGCCTCCTCGGCGCACTTCTGGGCGTCATAGGCACGGAAGAACGGGTAGTACAGAACGAAGTCGACGACCAGGATAAGGGCGAGCATCACAAAGGCGAGCGGCTGGAAGCCCAGGCCCATGATGGTGCCGATGGGCCCGGGGACGGTCCAAGGCAGGGTGTACATAAAGCCGTTCATGCCCAAGAAGTCGATAAAGATCTTGAGGATCCAGATGTTGGCGATCGGGGCAAAGACAAACGGGACAAAGAAGACGGGGTTGAGCACGATGGGTGCGGCGAACAGCAGCGGCTCGTTGACGGCAAAGCACACGGGGACGATGGCGGCCTTACCGACGGCGCGCATCTCCTGAGACTTGGCCAGGAAGCAGAACATAAAGACCAGGACAAGCGTGGCGCCGGTGCCGCCCATGCAGACGACGAAGTACTGGGCACCCTGGGTCAGGACAGCGGAAGCGTGCTGACCGGCCTGGAACGCAGCCAGGTTGTCGGTCATATTGGCAACGAGAGCGGCGGCGATGGCGGGCTCGACGATCGAGGGGCCGTGGACGCCCACGAACCAGAAGAGGCTCATGGCGCCGTAGATCACAGCGAGGCCGATGTAGCCGTCGGCGGCGGTGAACAGGGGCTGGAACACCTGGATGACGCCCTGGGCAAAGCAGAAGCCAAAGGCGGCGCGGAAGACAATGTCAAAGACCCAAAAGACGGTGATGCAGACGGAGAAGGGGATGATGTCCTTAAAGGTCTGCGAGATGTTGGGCGGAACCTGCTCGGGCATCTTAACGGTGATGTTGCGCTTAATGAAGAACTTGTAGATGATGCCGGTCACAAACGCAGCGATAAAGGCGGTCAGCAGGCCCTTGGAACCAAGGTAGGTGGTGTTGAAGCCGCTGGCGGCGTCCGTGGCGATCGTGTCGCTCGAAAGGAGCAGAAAGCCGATGATGGCCGCGCACATGCACGAGATGAAGTTGATCTGGTTGTTCTTGGGCAGGTCGCGGTTCTGAGCGTCGGCGAAGTGCTTGGCTGTGGTGGCGGCGCAGGCGATGGCCAGGATGCCCATGGAGTAGTTGTAACACTTCCACAGGGCGTTGTTGATGTCATCGGGCCAGTAGAAACCCCAGATGTTGGGGACCGAGGCTACCAGGCAGAAGATGGACGAGAAGATGATGATGGGGATGACGGAGATAAAGCCGTCGCGGATTGCCTTGAGGTACTTGTTGCGGGCGATCGCGTTGAAAAAGGGCTGGCCCTTTTCGATGATGGCGATGAGTTGCTCCATGCAATGCTCCTAAGAGTCGGTGGGTTAGCAACGATGGTAGCTTTTGGCGTTCGGTTGCCAAAATGTTGACGTTGCCATTTTGCGACACAAAAAAAGACGCGAACCGGTGGTTCCTGTGCCTGCGAACCGTCGATTCCTTACGCGTAAACGTTTGAGCCGCCCGGTGGCTCTGTGTTTGCACAATGGCAACGTTAACATTTGTGCGACAAAAGCCGTTCGGGGAAGCAGGATTGTCGGTGAACGGTAGGTTTTGGGTGGTGAGCGTATTGCGGGGGAGGCGTTGGATATACTTGGAGGCGTTAAAAATGACTGCGTAGGGTGCCGCCAATGGCATCGTCGACATAGAAAGATCGACCTATGGCCGCTGTTAAAAAATCGGTTTCCGTTAAGGATGTGGCGCGTCTCGCGGGCGTCTCGGAGCAGACAGTTTCGCGTACGGTGCACGATTCGCCCAGCGTGCGCCCCGAGACCAAGGAGCGCGTGCGTGCCGCCATGCGCGAGCTGGGGTATCGCCCCAATTTTGCCGGTCGATCGCTGCGCCGCGGCAAGTTTAAGACCGTTGGTGTCGCCATGTTCAACATTACCGGTACCGGTAACCTCGATCGTATGGAGGGCTTTGCCGCCGCGGCTGACAAACATGGCTATGCCATCACCCTTACTAAAGTAGACGGGCATCCGTATACCCTCGAGAGCGCATCGTCGCGTATGAGCGCACTGCCGGTGGACGGTATGGTTGTGATCATGAACCGCATGCCGGCGGACTTTGGCACCTTCGAGCCGCTGCCCGGCATGCAGACGGTGCTCGTTACGATGTTGGAGCACCCGCTCTGTTCTACGGTCGATAACGACCAGTTCGATTGTTCGCGCCAGGTGGTCGAGTACTTGCTGGGGCGGGGGCACAAAACCGTGCACTTTATCTCGTGTCCCGAGCGCTCGCTTTCGGGCATGCGGCGTGAGGAAGGCTGGCGCGAGACATTGCGCGCGCATGGCATTGAGCCACCGCAGCTCGTGCGCGGTGACTGGACGGCGCAGAGTGGATATGCTGCCGGCCAGGTGCTTGCGGATGATCCGACCTGCACGGCCATTTATGCCTCCAACGACGCCATGGCCTACGGCTGCATCCGCGGGCTGGAGTCGCGCGGGAAGTGCGTGCCCCAGGACGTGAGCGTGGTGGGTGTTGACGATAGTCTGGGCGATATCGTGCCCGATCGTCGCCTGACCACGGTGCGCTTTGACAACAAGCGCGTCGGCATGTGGGCGGTCGACAAGATTGCCGGCGCCGAGGGCGTTGAACCCGGTGTGGAGCACATGCTGTTTCCGGGCGTGCTCGTCGAGGGCGATACGGTGCGCGATGTACGCTAGGGCGCGGATCTGTTTGGGTTGCCGCTAATTGTGTTCGATATTGTTCAGATTGGTTTAAAAACCGTTCACGGACGAAAAGTAACCGTTCATAGCTCGAAATTACGTTTTGTGCTGTTCTTTTTTGTTTGAATGTTATTGTTTCTGTCATACACAACGCAGCGCGTATGCCCGGACGCGATGCTCTCCATTGGTTCATATGTGAAAGGAACGCAACATGGCAACCAAAGAAGAAATCTCGATGGTTGGATTCGAGATTGTCGCATACGCAGGTGACGCCCAGACCGATCTGCTTGCAGCGCTCGATGCTGCTCGCGAGGGTGACTTTGAGAAGGCCGAGCAGCTGCACAAGGATGCCAGCGATGCGCTCATCGGTGCCCACGACACGCAGACCAAGCTGCTTTCGCAGGAGGCCGGCGGTGGCGAGATGGAGATGACCTTCATCATGGCTCACGCTCAGGACACCCTCATGACCACTATGATCCTGGAGAAGCAGACCCGCTTTACCATCGATGCCTACAAGCGCATCGCCGAGCTCGAGGCCAAGCTCGCCTAACGAGCCCGCACAACCAAGTCCCCTTCCAAAAGCTCTGCCGCTACCCGCGGCAGGGCTTTTTCTGTCCTCCTCCAAGTTGCGGTGAAATAGGGACTGAATAGGGGCCGGCGGGCACAAAACAAACCCTATTCCACCGCAACTCATCCCGAGACAGTCATTGGGGACGTTCTTAAACGACTAGTCGTTGGGGACAGTCTTGGAGCTTCTGCACGCCCTCCCGTTCGGTTTTTCGATGGGTGGGTATACTTCCATCCGCAATGCAGGCCGGAATGAGGAGGTGTCCAAATGCCGGACAACGGATTGATTCAAAAGACAGATGCGCACGAGATGGCTCATGGGCGTCCTGTCCAGATAACCGAGCATACGACGGTAACCGAGCTGCAGCCCAGCCTGTCCGATGTCGTGTGCGCAAACAAAAAGCTGCAGATTGGCTTTATCGTTGCGCTCGTGGTACTGGCGCTGCTGTCGGGCTTTGTAGCTCGTCCGCATTTTGCCGATACCAAAACTTGGGACTCTACCATCGAGGTCATCGATCAAAAGAAGGGCAATGTTTTGGCGCTCACGACCTCGTGCGTCGCCCTATCTGCGGGTATCACTGCGCTGCCGGGCGATACGGGAACGCCAGTTGCCGAGCAGCTCGCGCAGCTTTCAGGCAACCTTGGTATCGTGCTTGCTGTGCTCTACCTCGAGAAATACCTGCTAACCATTTTGTGGTCGGTTGGCCTGGGCATCTTAATCCCGTTTGCGTTGGTGCTCTTTGCGGTGTCGCTCGGCATTCACGGGCGCTGGAGCACGAGCGCCGTCCTGCGCCGTGTGGCGACGCGCGTGCTGGTGGTTGCCGTGATCGGCATGGCGCTCGTGCCCGCGAGCGTATGGGTGTCGCAGAAGGTCGATGAAACGTATCGAGTGAGCATCGAGACGGCCGAGCAAAAGGCGGCCGACGCTGCGGGTGCGGCAGATAGCGACAGCTCCAAAGTAAGCAAGAAAAAGACCGAGTCCACAGAGTCCAAGAATGTGCTTGAGCAGCTTGCCGACGGCGCCTCGGGTCTCGTCACGTCGGTGACCAGCGGCGCCAAGCAGATGACCGACGAGATCGTGCAGCAGGTGACCGATCTCATCGAAGGCGTCATTGTGATGATCGTGACCTCGTGCGTTATCCCGCTGCTGGTGCTCGCGGCGTTTCTGTGGCTGGGCCACACCCTGCTGGGGATTGATATTTCCGGCCCGGCGAACTATTTGACGGGCCGCTTTCTGAGTGCTCCGTCCAAGCACGCCAAGAAGGGCAGGCAGTCTGAGTAGGCGGCAAAGCGTTCTTTGGAAGATCAACTGTAAGAAGGGCGGCCGAGACACGTTCTCGGCCGCCCTTTTGTTTGTTGAATACGCGGTCGCTACGTCCGCGCCGGGTCCAGACGGTCGGCAATCATCCGTGAACGGTATTTGTTCAAAAAAGAACAAAGATAAACAAATAATTCTTGCAGTTGATGTTCGAATGTGTTCAAATAAACACGAACAGTGAAGAACCGCACATTCAGATGCCCGGACCTGAACGCGATTCAACACTTCCAAACAGAAACTACGCACCTGCGTATCTCTCAAGGAGGATGTCATGAGGGTTGTAATCGCTTCCGATGCCGACGGTATGTCGATGAAGGAGTCCATCAAGGAGATGCTCATCGCCGACGGTCACGAGGTCGTCGACTATTCCGAGACCCCTGCCGCGGACTTTGTCGATTCCGCGACCGCCGTTGCCAAGGACCTGCTGGAGCACAAGGATTCCCAGGGCTTCGCATTCGATAAGTACGGCGTCGGCTCCTATATGGCCGCCGTCAAGATCAAGGGCATGGTCGTCGCCAACATTTCCGACGAGCGTTCCGCCTACATGACCCGCGAGCACAACGGCTCGCGCATGGTCACCATGGGCCCGGGCGTTGTGGGCACCGAGGTTGCCAAGAAGATCGCCCGCGAGTTCCTGCGCGCCCAGTACGCCGGCGGCCGTCACCAGATCCGTGTCGACATGCTCAACAAGATGGCCTAACGAGAGCCACCGAGAACTCGAACTTCTACCTCAACTTGTGAATTCAGACGAAAGGACGTTCTGATGAAGAAGACCATCGCAATCGGTTGCGACCATATCGTTACGGACGAGAAGATCTATCTGGCCGACCGCCTGGAGCAGGCTGGCTACAAGGTGCTCGACTGCGGCACCTACAGCCACACCCGTACGCACTATCCCATCTACGGTAAGGCCGTGGGCGAGGCTGTTGCCAGCGGCAAGGCCGACTTTGGCGTGGCCCTGTGCGGCACCGGCATTGGCATCACCAACGCCGTCAACAAGGTTCCCGGCGCCCGCTGCGCCCTGGTTCGCGACATGACCTCTGCCCTGTATGCCCGTCGCGAGCTCAACGCCAACATCGTGGGCTTTGGCGGCAAGATCACCGGCGAGTTCCTGATGGCCGATATCATGCTTGCCTTCCTGGAGGAGCCCTACGAGAAGACCCCCGAGCACGATGCCCTGATCGCCAAGATCGATGCCTGCAATAAGGCCGATGCCGAGGCTCAGGCTGACCCGCACTTCTTTGACGAGTTCCTCGAGAAGTGGGACCGCGGCGAATACCACGATTAGCGGGTATCCGGCGTAATTAACTAGTCCGTTGACGGCTCGCGTTTCTGTGAGGGGGCGCGAGCCGGTTTTCTATCAGCCCAATTGGCCCAGCGGGCTGGACGTGCATTGTTCTTTTGTTTGCGGCGCTGCCTCATTACCTTTCTGCTAAAGGCACGACGTTCACAATGGATCGTGCGAGATGATATGTGAAGGAGAAGATTCCCATGGAGTTTGTTCTTGATAACGGCTCTGTCCGCATTGCGTTGAGCACGGCTGGCGGATCGTTCACTTCTATTACGGCCAACGGCCGTGAGTACCTGTGGCAGGGTGACCCGGCGGTCTGGTCGGGCCAGGCACCCATTTGTTTCCCGATCTGCGGCGGCCTTCGTGACGGTCGCGCAATGACCATGGGCGGCCGCGAGGTCAAGCTTGCCCGTCACGGCTTTGCGCGCAAACAGGAGTGGAAGCTCGATGAGCAGGGCGACAACATGGTTGCGCTGAGCCTAAGCTCTGCCGACCATGCCGAGTTGCTCGAGCAGTACCCGTATCCGTTTAAGATCGTTGCTCGTTACACGATCGATGCGGAAAAGGTGGCCGTGTCGTACGAGGTGACCAATGAGGGCACCGAGGACATGCCGTTCTTTGTGGGCGGTCACCCTGGCTTTAAGTGCCCGCTTGATGAGGGCGAGTCCTATGACGACTACGAGCTCCGTTTTGAGCAGCGCGAGGCTGCCGAGCTCTGTACTGCCGTTCCCTCGACGGGCCTGATTGATGTTGAGCATCGCAGCAAGAACCCCATGATCGGCCAGAACCTGCCGCTTACCCACGAACTCTTCGACTTCGCGGAGACCATCTTTGACGTGCTCGAGAGCCGCGTGGTTACGTTGACCAAGAAAACCGAGGACAAGGGCGTGCGCCTGACGTTCCCCGATATGCCGTACCTGATTGTGTGGAGCAAGCCCGAGGGCGACTTTGTGGCTGTTGAACCGTGGGGTGGTCTGTCCACCTGCTCCGACGAGGACGATATTCTGGAGCACAAGCGTGGCTGCCTGGTGGCCAAGCCGGGAGAGACCGTCACTTGCGGCTTTGAGATCGAGATCCTTTAACGAGTTATCGTATGTTTGGGGCCGCGCGTGCCGTGCCCCGGAAACAGGAGTTCAATATGATTCTGACCGTTACCATGAATCCGTCGATTGATACGCGCTATCAGCTCGACAAGCTGATCATCGACGATGTTAACCGTGTGACGCCCGAAAAGACCGCTGGCGGTAAGGGCCTCAACGTGAGCCGCGTGCTGCTGCAGTTGGGCGACGATGTGCTCGCGACCGGTCTGCTCGGCGGCCACATGGGTGCCTATATGGCCGAGCTTATGGATGCCGACGGCGTCAAGAACGACTTTGTGCCCATCGCCGGTGAGACGCGCATTTGCCTGAATATTCTGCACGAGGGCAATCAGACCGAGCTGCTGGAGAGCGGTCCGCAGATCGCCCCGGCCGAGCTCGAGGCCTTTACGGCCAAGTTCGCCGAGCTTGCAGCGAAGGCGGACGTTGTGACGCTTTCGGGCTCGCTGCCGCGTGGCGTCGATGCCGGCTACTATGCCGAGCTCGTCAAGATCGCCGAGGAGGCGGGCGCCAAGGTGCTGCTCGACACCTCGGGTGCATCGCTGGAGGCCGCGCTGGAGTCCGACGCTAAGCCCGAGCTCGTAAAGCCCAATCTGACCGAGATTAACGGCCTGCTGGGTACGTCCTTTACGACCGATGATGTCGATGCCCTGCGCGAGGCGCTCGCCGCCGATGACCGCTTTGCCGGTATTCCCTGGGTTGTCGTTTCGATGGGCGCTGCCGGTTCGGTTGGCTTCCATGAGGGTCGCGCGTTCCGCGCCAAGACGCCCGCGATTGCGGCTGTGAACGCGACGGGTTCCGGCGACTCGACCATCGCCGGCTTTGCGCATGCCATTGCTGCCGGCGCCGACGACGTCACGGTGCTCAAGACCGCCAATACCTGCGGCAAGCTCAACGCCATGGATCCCAAGACCGGCCACCTGGTCATGGACCGCTGGGACGAGGTCTACAACAGCGTTGTCGTGACTGAACTGTAGGGTTACGCGGTTTTACCAAACCGCGTAACGGCGCGACGCTGCAAACGCCCCTAAGCGGCAATCTGACGTTCAATCGTCGGGCATGACCAAAAGGTCAATGCCCTCCTCTTTCACGTCACCTTGCTCGCTTAGGGGCGTTTTCGCTCATATGACCCAATCCGCTGTCAAGAGCCACAATGGCCCCGCCGACCGCTTGCAATCGGTCGGCGGGGCCTGCCGTTAACCCGTCCCGGTCCGCCCCCGGCATGTCATCGACGCCTTCGGCTCAGTCTCATATCCGCGGATACCGTTCTGTCGGCCCGCACTCCATTCCTTCGGCGGGGCTCCCCAAGTCTGACTACGCGCATGCGGCCGCTGCCGCGCGCCCAGCGAAAGCGGGGGTATCCCCGAAGGCTGCCCGGCTCGCCGGGACGGGGGCTATGTCTATTCGGTTGCCTCCCGGCACATCGCGCCGAGGGCCCACAGCCACCTCACGAGCTCGGCGGCGGTGGCGGCGTTCGCCTTCGCCTGGGGCATGCCCCTGGCGAGCATCTCCTCGCGGCGCCGGAGCAGGCGCTCGGAACCCTTCCTCCCGTGCATCCTCACCTCGAGCGGGACGCCGCTGCCCTTGGGCATCAGCTTCGGTTGGTGGCTCGCCTGGACGTAGCTCCAGGACCCCTCGACTGCCAGCCTCCTGACGAGCGCGTTGCCGGCCCCGCTGATCCCGCCGAGGCGCACGGAGTCCGCGCTCGACCTCTGCTTCGGGGCGAGGCCGAAGTAGGACGTCACCTGCCTGCCGGAGCGGAACCTCGAGAAGTCGCCGACCTCGGACGCGAAGGCGGCGGCGAGCGCGAACCCGCACCCCTTGATCGACTGGAGCGCCTCGACCTCCGCCGAGAGGGGGCCCGCCGCGACGGCGGCCCTGTACTCGGCGAGGAGGTCGTCGCGCGTCTCGGCGGCCGCCTCGACCTCGCTCCTCAGCGCCGCAAGCGCCCGGATGCCGCCGTCGTCGGCGGGCCGGACCTTGTCGAGCCACCTGAGGAAGTCGTACGTCCAGTACCTCCGGGGGTTTCCGGCCGGCGTCGTGCCGCCGTAGGCGTAGCCACGGCGGGCCAGGAACGCCAGGAGCCGCTGCTTCGCCGCCGCGAGCCTCGCGGTCGCCGCGTCGTGGGCCCCGGCGAGGTCCCTGAGCCCCTCGATCTCGGGGGACGGCACCCATACCGGGGAGATATCGTGCGACAGTATCGCCTTGGCCATCCTGGCCGCGTCGTTGCGGTCGTTCTTGGACGAGAAGTCTGCCGCCGACCTCGGGACCCTGGAGACGGCCGCGACGACGCAGTCGACGCCGAGCCCGGAGAGCTCCCTCTGCGGGGCGAAGCCGAGGTAGCCGCTCTCGTAGGCGGCGAGCGACGGGCCGGGGAAGCCCGACATCCACTCCGCGACCTCGCCCCAGGGGTTGCCGCGGAACCTCCTCGTCACGGCCTCGCCCGTCTCCGCGTCGAGCGCGCAGACGGTGGTGGACCTGAGGTGTACGTCCATTCCGAAGGCGGTAGAATATCTAGGCACGGGAGCCTCCCAACCTCGTTGCGGCGCGGCTGCGCCTCTGGCACTTCAACAACATTGTCGCAGCCCCGACCCGCGGTCACGAGCGGGGGCTCCTGTCGTTTCCGTGCCCCTGGATTGGGTCATAGTGTCTGTCGTTGCCAAGACACCGGCGTTGCCTTGGTCGCAAGTAGTCATTGGGGACGCTCTTTAATGACTAGTCGTTTAAGAACGCCCCTTAAGAATGACCCCAATGACTACACTCAAAAACGGCGCCCGTCGGCGATGTTGCCGGCGGGCGCCGTTGTCTTGAAGACGAAATGATCTGTTTTCCTCCGTCCCCAAGGGACCATTACAGTGAGTCGATAAAGCGCTGCTGGGCGGCGCGGCCGGCTTCGTCCCACTTAAAGACGCCGGCGTTGTCGAGCACGTGGCCAAACACCACGCCGACCTCCTCGTGCAGGATGTCGATGGCGTTTTCGGCCGTAAGCTCGTCGGCGCGGCGGGCAAAGACGTCCTCGGCCCATGCGGCGTGGCTACGGCATAGATCATCGCCCTCGAGCGCACCGGCAAGGTCGTAGCTGGCATCGGCCTTGGCCGCTAGCAAGTGCTCGCGGACAGCGCCGAGCTCGGGAACCAGGCGCGGCGGAAGAATGGCCAGGCCCATGACCTCGATCAGGCCGATGTTCTCCTTCTTAATATGGTGGTACTCGGCATGCGGGTGGAAAACGCCCAGCGGATGCTCGCCGGTCGTGATGTTGCAGCGAAGCGCCAGGTAGGCCTCGTAGATCTCGCCGCCGGCGTTGCCGCGGGAGTCGACGCGGCGGATGACGGGCGTCACGGTGTTGTGCGCTACGCCGTCGGCTGTGTGCGCGATGACGCCCACCGACTCATCGGTCCACTCGCGCCAAGCGAGGATGATCTTCTCGGCGGCGTCGAGCAGCTGGGCGCGGTCGTGCGAGCGCAGTCGCAGCACCGAAAGCGGCCACTGCAACACGGTACCGCTGACTTGGTCAAAGCCAGGCACGCTAAACTGCGAGACCTCGGTGGCATGCATCATTGGGAACTCGTGCGCGCCGCCCTGGAAGTGGTCGTGCGACAGAATCGAGCCGCCTACGATGGGCAGGTCGGCGTTGGAGCCAATAAAGTAGTGCGGGAACAGGTCGACAAAGTCGAGCAGGCAGGTCAGCCCCTTGCGGTCGACGTGCATCGGACGATGCTCAGAGCTCATGGCAATGCAGTGCTCGTTAAAGTACGCATACGGGCTGTACTGGAAGCCCCAGCGCTCGCCGTTGAGCTGAATGGGGATAACGCGCAGATTCTGGCGGGCGGGGTGAGCGCCGCCGTCGGCTGCGGCAGAGCGTCCGGGATAGCCCTCGTTTTCGATGCAGAGCTGGCAGGCGGGATACTTATCTCCCGTGTTCTTTGCAACGCCGGCCGCGGCAATGTCACGCGGGTCCTTCTCGGGCTTCGACAGGTTGATAGTGATCTCGAGGTCGCCCCAGTTGGTGGAGGTGCTCCATTTGATGTTGCGCGCGATGGCGGCGCGGCGCACGTAGCCGGCGTCGCAGCACAGGCCGTAGAACCAGTCGGTCGCGGCGCGGGGCTCGTCGACGCCCATGCGGCCGTTGAATTCCTCGTTTACAATCGAAGGCCTCGGCATCAGCACGCCCATGATGCGCATGGCGATGCGGTCGCGGCCCGATGCCGTGTCCTCGGCGGCACCGTTGGCGACGGCGGCCTCGGAAAGCGCGGCAAGCGTGCCCTCCAGGTCAAAATCGGGGAGCGTATCGGGGTGCAAGAGCGAGAGCTTCTCGTTCTGCAACGCCCAGGTCATGTCGAGCGCGGGGCCCGTGGCGCCGATGCACTCCAGAATGGTGTTGTAGGCCCAGATGCGGTCGTCCTGTCCGATCATCGATCGGTGGATAGCATACTCAGTCAGGCCCTGCGCAGCCTCGCGCACATCAGTCATTACAGCCATGCCGCGTAAGCCCCCTTGTCAGAGATAGCGTAATGACGGGCAGAGCCCTCGCCCAGCCAGCCGTTCATCTTGGCGATGAAGGTGTCGACCAGGTCGAGCGGCACGAAGGCCTGGATGGTGCCACCAAAGCCGCCACCGTGGATACGGACGGCGCCTCGGCCGTCGAGGACATGCTCGGCCAGTGCCAAGGCGTACATGGAAGGCTGCTCGGAGCCCAGCTTGGCAACGACATTCTGCAGGTACATGGCAGAGCTGGCGCCGGACTCGCGCGTCAGGACCAGGAACTGGTCGATGTCGCCGGCGTTCAGGGCAGCCCAGCGCTTGTCGACTAGGCCGTTTTCGTACCAGTAGTGAACGGCGCGCAGGCAGGCACGGTCGCCCAGCTTGGCGCGCAGCTCGGGGAGTTTGGCGTCAAAGTCCGCCACGTTTACCTCGCACAGACGCGCCTTGCCAAACTCGGCGGCGACGTCCTGCATCTCGCGCGGAACGGCGGCGTAGTCGTCGGTAGCTGCCACATGGTCGGCACCGACCTTAACGAGCACGAGTGCATAGCCGTGATCCTCAAAGTTGAGTTCGAGCTTCTGGGTCTTGGGCTGGGCCTGATCCTCAAAGTCCATGTAGGCGAGTCCGCCCAAGCAAACGGCGGCCTGGTCCATCAGACCGCAGGGCTTGCCGTAGTAGTTGTTCTCGGTGCGCTGGCTCATCTGGGCGAGCGTGACGGGCTCAATGGCGGGCGCGCCCCAGAGCGTCTCCATGGCACGACCGTACGCGGCTTCGACGGCGGCAGAGCTGGAAAGGCCGCCGCCCGAGGGGACGGAGCAGGTAAAGGCAAAGTCGAAGCCTTTGGGCTCAACGCCAAGGGCTGCGACCTCGTGGGCCATACCGCGCACGAGGCTTGCGGACGTGCCCTTCTCGGACTCCTGAACGTCTAGCGTGTCGAGCGCGATCTCAAACGTGGGATAGCCCTCGTCGGCAACGCGAACCTTGTTGGAATCGGTTGCCACGGCGATGCCGTCGACGGCGACATCGAGCGAGCCGGCGATAACGTGGCCACCCTCGTGGTCGGTGTGGTTGCCGCTGATCTCGGAACGGCCGGGCGCGTGCACGTAGAGCACCTGGCGGTCGCCGATGGGGCCAAACTCCTCCTCGAACAGCTTGGTGAGCGTGGCGAATGTCTTTTCGTCGGGGGTGGTCATGGGAGTCCTTTCCTTGGCGCGCACGGGTGGGTTTTGCGTCGTTATGAGTACGTTAACAACTTGAAGCGGCATGAACCAAGTGTTCACAATACCGCACGTTACGGGCTATGTTAACGTACTCATAACACATCGCTTGTCACTTTTTGAGAATCTGGTAATCGGTAGAAATTCAGCCGTGAACGGTACTGCCGTATGGACTTATAAAGCAGAAGAGATGCAGATAGAAAAAGTAGAGTACGTTAACATGCGTCCGACGATAGCGGGCCTCGGCGCGGGATGTATTTCTGCCCGGGCCGGCATTCACGCTATTCAGATCTCGCAAGGGTGAAGGTGATCCTGTGGCAAGGCGCCCGTCCAACGATACCAGTTCGCGTCCGGTCTCCATGGCCGACGTCGCCCGCGCTGCCGGCGTTTCGCAGCAGACGGTTTCGCGCGTCGCCAACGGCTTGCCTAACGTTAACGAGCAGACGCGCCAGCGCGTACAGGCCGCTATGCAAAAGCTCGGCTTTCGTCCGAGTTATGCCGGTCGCTCGCTGCGCGACGGCCGTTATCATTCGGTCGGCCTGTGCGTCAACGATGTCACCAAGTTCGGCAACCTCTCAATGATCGACGGCATCGCCAGCGCTGCTCGCGAGCATAATTGCGCCATCACGCTGGTCGAGATGTCCAAGACCGAGGAGTTTTCGCTTGCCGAGGCCACGCGTCGTATGGCCGCATTGCCGGTGGACGGCATCATTATCGGCATGAGCCGTATGGCGCCCGATTTTGAGACGTTTGATCCACTGCCGGGCATTGGCACGGTCATCGTTACCATGTACGCGCACCCGCGGGTGACCACGGTAGACTCCGATCATTACGGCTGCTCGCTCTTGCTTATGAATCACCTGTTTGAGCTGGGGCATGAGCAAATTCGCTATATTGGCGGCCCGTCGTTCTCGGTCGACGAGCAATTTCGTCGAGCCGGTTGGCAGGATGCGCTCGAGCGTAGGCACATTAAGCCGCAGACGCCGCTCGAGGGCGACTGGTCTGCCAACAGCGGTTACGAGGCCGGCAGATATCTGGCCGAGCACGACCGCACCATGACGGCGATTTACGCGGCAAACGACCAGATGGCAAACGGCGCAATTGCAGCGCTGCGCGATAGTGGCTTGCGCGTGCCCGAGGACGTGAGCGTGGTGGGCGTCGATGATTCGATCGATGATTTTGTGGCACACAACGAGCTCACGACCGTGCGATTTGATCTACATCAGCGCGGACGCGAGGTATTCGAGCATGCGGTTCCCGAGGCGGGTACGGCGGGCAAAACCGTTGCCATTCGTATTCCCGGCCAGCTCATTATTCGACATAGCACGGCGATACCGCGCGCATAGTTTGCGCAGGTAAACGGCGATTTATCGTATTTCAATAACAATCGGTATGGATGCCGGCAGATAACAGCTGGGATACTGCCGAGTGTTATGATAGACGGGTTCTTTTGTCTATCTAGGAGGCTTTGCCTGATGGAGATCACCAAGGATATCCGCTACATCGGTGTCGACGATCACGACATTGACCTGTTCGAGGGCCAGTACGACGTGTCCGAGAACGGTATGGCATACAACAGCTACGTTATCTTGGGCGAAAAGATCGCTGTCGCCGATTCAGTCGATGGCGGTTTTGTCGACGAATGGCTCGGCAACCTCGAGGCCGCGCTCGATGGCCGTACGCCCGACTACCTGGTCGTCCATCACATGGAGCCCGATCACTCCGCCGGTATCGCCGCCTTTATGGAGCGCTATCCCCAGGCACAGATTGTGGCCAGCATGGGCGCCTTCCGCATGATGGTCAACTACTTTGGCACCGACTACCCCGAGCGTAAGATAGTCGTCAAAGAGGGCGACGTGCTCGACCTGGGTGGCCACAGCCTAACGTTTGTCTGCGCCCCCAACGTGCACTGGCCCGAGGTGATCTTCTCCTACGAGTCTACCGACAAGGTGCTCTTTAGTGCCGACGGCTTTGGCAAGTTCGGCGCCAACGACATCGAGGACCCGGAAGGCTGGGCCTGCGAGGCGCGCCGCTACTACTTTGGCATCGTCGGTAAGTTCGGCAAGTTCGTGCAGGCCGTGCTCAAGAAGGCCGCCGACCTGGACATTCAGATTATCTGTCCGCTCCACGGCCCCGTGCTGACCGAGAATCTGGGCTATTACCTCGACACCTACAACACCTGGTCGAGCTATCAGCCCGAGGACGAGGGCATCACGATCGCCTATGTGAGCGTGTATGGCCATCTGAAGGCTGCTGTTGAGGAGCTCGCTTCTGCGCTCGAGGCTCGCGGCCAGAAGGTTTCCGTTTTTGACCTGGCACGCGACGATATGGCCGAGGCCGTTGAGGATGCGTTCCGCTATGACCGTCTGGTGCTCGCCTCCATCACCTATCAGGGCGAGATCTTCCCGTTCATGAGCACCTTTATCCATACGCTTGCCGAGCACGCCTATCAGAACCGTACGGTGGCACTCGTCGAGGCCGGCTCTTGGGCGCCCACCGCTGCCAAGGTTATGACCAAGGAGCTCGAGGGCATGAAGGACATCACCCTGGCGCAGAACAAGGTGACCGTGCTGGGCTCGCTCAACGACGCCTCGCGCGCTCAGATCGAGGTTCTCGCCGACGAGCTTTCCAAGTAGCGATATATCGCTTTTAACGCTCAAACCACCACAAAGGGGACAGGCACCTTTGTGGTGGTTTTTGTTTAAGCGCCGGCGATGACGAGATTTGGGCGGGCGTCGTCGACGATATCGGCGATTGAGGTGGCTACGGTGTGATCGGGGTCGCGGTCCATCACGATGGTGTCGACGTCGGTAAGCTCGGCAAAGCGGTACATGCCACGTCCGTTGACCTTGCTGGCATCCATGAGGGCGACGCTTTGACGGGCGGCACCGACCATAGCCGCTTTGGTCTCGGCCATCTGCGGAAAGTCGGTCGTAAAGCCGCAGCCGGGAACGAAAGCGCCAGGGCACATGACGGCAAGATCGGCGTGGACCATTTGGAGCGCCTGCATGGTAAGTGGGCCGTACAGATAGCGATGGCCTTTGCGCAGTGCCCCGCCCAGCATGACGACATCGACTGAGGGCATGCTCTCGTCGATGTAATCGGCAATGGTAATGTCGGCCGTGATGACGGTGATGCCATCGCGCTGGTCGAGGAGCCGAACGAACTCGAGTGCCGTGGTGCCGGAGTCGACAAGCACCGTGTCGCCGTCGTTAACAAGCCTGATAGCGCTTTGGGCAATGGCTTGCTTGGCGGCAACGTTGACGTTGATGCGGCGATCCTGCGTGGAGACGGTTAGGCGTTTGTGGAGCGACACGGCGCCGCCGTGCGTGCGGCGCAACTTGCCGGACTCGGCTAGCGCGTCCAGGTCGGCGCGGGCGGTGACGGAGGATACGCCAAAGGTCTGGGCGATTTCTGCCACCTGCACAGAGGCGTTATGTTCAAGCATCTCCATGATGGCGGCGCGTCGCTCATCGGCGAAAGCTCGGGTTGTTGCGTGGGCCATAGCTGCTCCATCCTCAGCCTAAATTTGCAGGAATTGTGTTGAGTCTATTTTCGTTCATTTTCTTTTTGAGCAAGTAAACGCCTTTCGATTACTTATCTTTTCTATAAAAGAAAGATGATTCGCTTGAAAACGGTAATGTCGGATAGGGGAATTTAGCCTGAATCCCTTCCGTTTGCTTTTCAAAAACGAGCGTTTTGGCCTGCGTGCCGGCGATATCTCGTACATGCGACAGATGCGATTTTCATACAATGGGCGCAGCAAAATGCAAGGTAAAACGCCTTGCGGACACGTACGCCCGATGTCCAGATGCGGGCGAGGGAGAGGAGCAAACGCTCATGGCACTTGTTACCACCGAAAAGATGCTCAAGGACGCTCAGGCCGGCCACTACGCCGTCGGCGCGTTCAACGTCGAGAACCTCGAGTTTGTTATGGCCGTTCTGGCCGCTGCCGAGGAGACCAAGTCCCCCGTCATCATGCAGACCACCCCGGGCACCATCAAGACCGCTGGTCTGGACTACTTCTACGGCATGGTCAAGGCTGCCGCCGAGCGCGCTTCCGTGCCCGTCGCCCTGCACCTCGATCACGGCGATGGCTATGACCGCTGCATGCAGGCTTTCCGCACCGGCTACACCTCTGTCATGATTGACGGCTCGCACGAGTCCTTCGAGGACAACATTGCCCTGACCAAGTCCGTCGCCGACGCTGGCCGCGCCATGGGCGTGCCCGTCGAGGCTGAGCTCGGTAAGGTTGGCGGCAAGGAGGACGACGGTCCCGCGGTTGAGGGCGAGAGCCCCTACACCGATCCGGCCGAGGCCAAGGAGTTCGTCGAGCGCACTGGCTGCACCTCCCTCGCTATTGGCGTTGGCACCAGCCACGGCGTGTACACGAGCGATCCTCACATCGAGCAGTCCGTGGTCAAGGCCATTCGCGACGCCGTCGACGTGCCGCTGGTCCTGCACGGCACCTCCGGTGTGCCCGATGAGCAGGTTGCCGAGGCTGTGAAGAACGGCATCTGCAAGGTCAACTACGCCACCGAGCTGCGTCAGGCCTACACCAAGGGCTTCATGGCCTACATGGCCGAGAACCCCGCCTGCTTCGATCCCAAGAAGCCGGCCAAGGAGGGCATGCGTGAGATCACTGAGCTGGTTAAGATCCGCATGACCAACCTCAACTCCGTGGGCAAAGCAGAGTAACAGCAAGGGTACTCCGACTCGCTACATATCCCGGGGAGGGACGAGGGCTTAGTTCCCCAATCGTCCTCGGGCATGCAAAAAGCCTCGCTGCGCACTTCGTGCGGCGAGGCTTTTTGCCCCCTGCGGAAAGATTGGGGAACTAAGCCCTCGTCCCTCCCAAGCTGACCTACTCGAGGTCGTCGCCCTTGTGGCGTTAGGGCGGAAAATAATAAGAAGCTTTCGCGCTGCGGAATGATTTTGGAAACTAAGTACGGGGACCCGCCCAAGCCGTTCTGCTCAATCGCCCTTATGGTGTTGGGGCTGAAAGGGTGGGACGCGTGGGTTATTTGGTTGTTAGGGTTAGTAGGTCGTTGGGGGTTTTGAGGTTGTAGGTGGCGTTTGGGATGTCTTGGTGTGATCCCCATGCCGCTCTGGCAAAACTGACCCCTGCTGAAGTTGCGCATTGTTCGTCGTAGACGGTGTCGCCAACGTAGACGACGTTGCCAGGATTCGCGCCCGTACGTCGTAGATATTCGAGCATGGGTGCGGGCGAAGGCTTGTGCTCGGTTGTGTCTTCGACAAGGATGATGTGTTCAAAAAACTTATCGAAGCCAAGGGGTGCAATTTCGTCTGTGTATTCGTCGCGTGCACGTGAGGAGACGATGCCAAGTTTGCAGCCGCTATCGGCGAGTGTTGCGATGACTTCAAGCAAACCTGGAAACACGCTGATGGTGCTTTTAAAGCTGGCGGCAACTTGGCACCAGCGATCCAACGTTGCCTGCGAGTAGATTCCAAGTTTCTCAAGGGCATCCTTGCCGGGTATGCCGAGGGCAAATTCAAGCTCGTGTCGGGGGAGCGTTTTGCCGGTCTCTTCTTGGACAATCTGGACAAGCGATGATAGAACGCTTTCTTCTGTATCTGCCAATGTCCCATCAATGTCAAATACGATATGGTCAAAGTGCTTCATATGATTGCTCCTCTCTGTTGTTTGCCTGCAAGTTTGATGCAGTGACAGAAGAAGGGCTAGCGGGATTTCTGCCTGGTACTATCGAGATTCTGCCTCGTTGCTCGATAGCTCGAAGGAGTGCATCCCATTTGTTCTTTAAATACCTGGCCAAGATGGCTTGCTGTCGCAAAGCCGCATTGGCGCGCGACTGTCTGAACCGTTCGCGTGGTGTGTGCCAAAAGTTCGCAAGCACGGTTTACGCGGTATGCGCGCAGATATGCCGCCGGGGTCGTTCCTGCGCAAGCTTCGATAATGCGGTAACACTCTCTTTCGCTTACGCCGGCTGCAGATGCCATCTGGGGCACATCTACAGCGGCTGCATAGTTTGCGCGGATAAAGTCCAGGATTGCCTTGAACTGTACGTCGCGGCTGGTCATCCAAGAGGCGTTGTCGGAGGAAAAGAGCGGTTCGGCCTTGGCGTAAATCTGAATCCAGAGCTCTGACAAGCTATTCCGAAGCGCCATCTCGTTCTGCGGCCGTTGAAGGTCGTGGTTAAAGGAACTCTTTAGCAAATCGATGAAGGGCATATCGTCGGGGTTGGCGGGCGACCATTTGAGCACATCGACGTCTCGACATTGCAGCAAAGGATTGATATAGCGCTTTTGAAGGCGTCCCGCGGGATCGCCGAGCATCGACGGCTGAAAGATATGCAACATTTGAATGGCTGGTGCCGAATTGGGTGATTGCAGCGTGCTGTGCAAAACGCCGCCGTTGATAAAGCCGGCGGACCCTTCCTCAAAGCGTACGTGCTCATGAGCCGCGCGCGTTCGATAGTCAATCGCTCCCTGCTCCATGTAGAAAAGCTCAACCTCGGAATGCCAGTGCCAGGGGACGGAATTGCCCGGATAGCGAGCGAATTCTGCGCGTTCGGCAATATAGGGCCAGTCTTCGGCGGTCTCGGGAAACGCTTCCTCGCGTCCTCCGCGGTGCAATTCTATGTGATCCATGTTTCGCATGGCATCAGTATAAAGCGCGATGGGCTTAGATTGCTCTTGCCTGTTCGGGGAACGCCTTGTCTAGGGATGCTTGGAGCTTTTCGAAGGATGCTCGTAAGTTGAGGCTCTGATCGGCTGAGCGCTTGGTTTTTGTGGTGGGGGAGTCGAGGAGGCCGTTTCTCTGCGTCGGGGGGAAGGAGAAAAGGTTTGCATGTTTTAGGGATGGCTGCTGTGCTGCGTCATTGGAAGAATGCATGCTTATGCGGCCTCCTCGATGTCCACCAAAAGATTGCGCACGGGGTGTGCTGCTAGGTCCCGTGCGTTGGCAGTATTATGCCGCGAGCGCAGATAAGGAAGCGCTAAAGAAAGGCTTAACCTGGTTTAGTGTTACGATGAAACTGCAGGTCAGAGGTATCGAGTAACACTCTTGAAAGGTTTTGAGCTTAAGGGCTTTCTAAGGTTTGTGACGTGGATGTGGCGCGGACGTGCGGAGCGTGTGAATGCTCGCTGTTAGCGCTGCGGCTCTGTGGCGCGCACCTGCTCGATGACCTTTTCCATCGTGGCGTCGATGCGGTCTTTTTTGAGTTCGCATTCCCAGATGGTTATGGGCGTCCAGCCCATTTGAGTGAGCGCTGCCACAGCAGCACGGTCGCGCTCGACGTTGCGACGGAACTTTGCCTCCCAAAACTCAACGTTGCGCTTGGGCTGGCTTGGGTTGCACTTGGGGCAGCGGTGCCAAAAGCAACCGTTGACGAAGATGGCGATCTTGCGGCCGGGGAAGGCGATGTCGGGCTTGCCGGGTACCTTCCATTCCAAACGATAGCCCGTAAGGCCCGCGGCCCGTAGGCGCTGACGTACGAGCAGCTCGGGCTTGGTGTTGGCGCGCTTGTTGCCCTTCATGGACTTTTTGATGGCGGCGCGACGGCGGACCAGTTCGCGCTCGTCAGCGGAGAGGTCCGAGGTATCGATGCCGTCGAGCAGACCGGGCTTGGGACGCTTTTTGCTGCGGCGTTTAGGTGCGCGCTTGGGTTTGGTGGCGGGTTTGTCGGTTGTGTTGGGCGCGGCGTCATCGGCGGAGCTTGCCTCAAGCCGATCTTCCTTTAACTCAATCAGAGCATCAATGAGCCCCTTGTCGGCGGGCATCCATTCCACCGTGGCAAGCGAGGTGCGTGGAATCCAGCGGATATCAAGCTGGCGGTCGTGTTTCTGGGGCTCATCGGATTCATCGGCGAGCGAGCAGTAGTAACACTCCATGGAGAGATGAAAATCGGGGTAGTCATACTCAACGGTGTAGAAATCACGCAGGTTGGTGACTTTTACCTGTAGCTCTTCCATAAGCTCGCGGCGCACGGCGTCTTCGGGTGTCTCGCCGCGCAGAAGTTTGCCGCCCGGGAACTCCCATAGTCCCTGCATGTTGCCGTAGCCGCGCTGCACGGCAAGCAGCTCGTCAGATCCTTCCTTGCGAATGATCCCAGCGGCAACATGAACAGTCTTCAACAGGAGCCCTTCCTCAACATCAAAACGTTCCCTGCACTACCTTACACAACGGTAAGGCAAGCGTAAGCCATATCGATGGTAGCCGACTCGGCTCCTTGCGACTATAGATGCCGTAGACTAATCGCAAGAAAGGACTCGGTATGCAAACCACGCAAACGGCGACCCCGGTACTGGAGGTCGCGCATCTCGAAAAGGTATATGGAACACTGGGCAACGTGACCCGCGCGCTCAACGACGTCAGCTTTACCGTCAACCGCGGCGAATTCGTCGGCATCATGGGCGCCTCGGGCTCGGGCAAGTCGACGCTGCTCAACTGCGTGTCGACCATCGATAGCGCCACGAGCGGCACCATTCGCATCAACGGCCAGGATGTGACGCGCATGAAGCAGGCCAAGCTTTCGCAGTTCCGCCGCGAGGAGCTGGGCTTTATCTTCCAGGACTCCAACTTGCTCGATACGCTCACGGCGCGCGAGAACATCGCCCTGCCGCTCACCATCGCCCGCACAAACTCGGCAGAGATCTCGACCCGCGTGCAGGATGTAGCCGCGCGTCTGTCTATCAGTCAGGTGCTCGACAAGTATCCCTACCAGATGTCCGGCGGTCAGCAACAGCGCGTTGCCGCGGCTCGCGCACTCGTCACCGACCCAACTATGATCATGGCCGACGAGCCCACCGGCGCCCTCGATTCCAAGAGCGCCCGCCTGCTGCTCGAGAGCCTGGAGGCGCTCAATCGCCGTCTGCGCGCCACCGTGCTCATGGTCACGCACGACAGCTTTGCCGCCAGCTACACGAGCCGTGTGCTGTTTATCCGCGACGGCAAGATTTTCACCGAGCTGCGCCGCGGCGACACCGACCGCCGAGAGTTCTTCGACCGCATTATGGAGGTCGTTGCCATGATGGGCGGTGAGGGCTCCGATGCTCTGTAAACTCGCTTGGGGCAACGTCCGCCGCGCCGGCCGCGTTTACCTTGTCTACTTGCTGACGCTCACCCTGGGTGTCACGGTCTTCTATGCCTTCAATACCGTCTCGATGCAGGTCGACATTGCCGGCATCAAGGAGGAGGGACTGTCCGAGCTCATGGGCAGCATGCTCGGCTACCTGACGTACTTTTTGGCCGGCGTCATGGCCTTTTTGATGGTGTATGCCAACAACTTCATCATGAAGCGCCGCAAAAAGGAGTTCGGCCTGTACCAGGTGCTCGGCATGCGCCGCGGGCGCGTCGCCACGATCATGGCGCTCGAGACCGTATTTGTTTCGGTCGGCGCTTTTGTCGCCGGCATTGTGCTGGGCGTGGGGCTCTCCCAGCTCATGACATTCTTTACGGCCTCGCTCTTTAAGACGCAGATCGCTAATTTCCACTTCTTTTTCTCGGTGCATGCGTTCAACCTGACCCTTGCCTGCATGCTCGTGATGTTTGTGCTCACGCTGCTGCTGAACCTTCGCGCCGTGCGCCGCACCAGGCTCATCGAGCTTATGGGTGCCGAGCGTCGCAACGAGAGCATCAAGACGCGCAACCCCTGGATCGCGATTGCCATCTTTGTCGTGGGCGTGGTGCTGGTGGGCGTGGCCTATTACCGTCTGCTGCGCGACGGGTTCCCGCTCACCGCGACGGAGGGTAAGCTGCAGGAGGCCATGAACCAGTTCGGTATCACCACGGCCATGGTTACGGTGAGTACCTTTGCCCTATTTTGGGGACTTTCGGGCATGCTCATCAAGCTGCTGCAGAGCCTGCGCAGCGTGTATTGGCGCGGCCTCAACATGTTTACCGTGCGCCAGCTTGCGGCCAAGGTCAACACGGTGTGCTTTTCGATGGGCGTTATCGCGATGATCCTGTTTCTGGCCATTACCTCGGTGACCTGCGGCATGTCGATCGCCAACGTGATGAACGAGAACCTGGAGCGCTATACGCCGGCGGATATGTCGCAGACGTATATCTATTACGCGTCCGATAGGCTCGACTACTACAAGAAGTATGTCAATCCTTCCGAGGCCGATCGCATGGTGCTGGCAGACGCAACGGTCGATTTGTACGCTGCATGGCACGGTGACCGTATCGATCCCGATAACGTTGCGGAAAGTATCAAGGGCAAGTCGGCAGATAATGGCAACGAGGCCGGAAAGAAGGTCAATATCGCCGATGTTGCCGGCGAGCATGTGCAGATTGATTCGTATCTGAGCTATACGCTTGGCGGCTCGGATCCTTCGGTGACGGCGGGCGAGATGTGCAAGGCCATGGGCGAAAAGCTCCCCAAGGCGCTCGAGGGTAGCAATGCCGATGATATGGGCCTGTTTGTGACGCCGGCGAGCCAGTACAACAAACTGCGCCAGATGATGGGCGAGGAGCCGGTGAACATTGGCCGCGACCAGTACTTGCTTACGTGCGATATGGGCGGCGAGTTGGGCGACCTGTACACCAAGTACATGGCTGGGGGCCATACCCTCACCTTGGGCGGACATGAGCTCAAGCCCGCAGCCGATAAGTCGGACGAGGACACGGCTGCCATCGCCAACTCGGCACTCGGCAGCAATCCCGGTACCGTGGTCGTAGCCGACGAGCTGCTGTCCCAGCTTAACCTGCAGCCGTATTCCAGTAATCTGCTCGTTAACTACAAGCAGGGGATGGATGTGACCAAGGCAGACGAGAGCATTAAATACACCATGCTCGACAATCTGCTCGTTGACGGCAAGGAGCCGGGGTCGTGGGGAATCTTCATGACACGCTCCGAGATCTATACGCAGGCGGCGCAGATGAACGGCATGATTAGCTATCTAGCCATCTATATTGGCTTTGTACTGGTCGTTGCATGTGCGGCAATTCTGTCGATCCAGCAGCTCTCCAATGTGGCCGACGGAAGCCGCAGCTATCGCGTGCTGGCGCAGATCGGCTGTGACGACCGCCAGATTCGCCATTCGGTGATGGCGCAGCAAGCGGTGTTCTTCCTGTTCCCGCTGACAGTGGGTCTGGCGCACTCCTTTGTGGCGCTCAAGGTGATCATCGAGCTGGTGAGCACGTTTGGCAACATGAGCATCGGCGGCACGGCGGGCCTCACATGTGCGATTTTCCTGGCAGCCTATGGCGGCTATTTCCTGGTGACCTACCTCATGAGCACCGGCATGGTGCGAGCCGCCATCGCCACCCGCTACAGCGAGTAGCAAGCGGGCAAAACCGCCTCAAAACCAGCGCGAACAACCGCCGCGAAGAGGATCGGATCCCTTTCGCGGCGCTTGTTCGCCTATCTGGAGCGCCTCAAAACCAAGTGAGTAGGCTTTTTTGGATCTGCCGAGCATATCACGACAAGTGCTCAATAAAACCGCAGGTCAGCGCTGTGGCGTTTTGGGGCGTGCTCGGCATCCCGCCAAAAGCCTACTCACTTGGTTTTACTGCTAGAAAACCGCCGCGAGGGAAAGTAGCTCCCTCGCGGCGGTTTTGGCATTTGCCCAGATAAAACCTGCCAAAATAAACCTGTCCCTTTTTGGTAGGTTATCGTTTCCAAAAGTGGAGGATCAGGGTCGTACGGTTTTGCTGCTCGGTTTTGACCAGGATGTTGTGGATGTGGGTCTTGACGGTACCCACGGCAAGGAAGAGCTCGTCAGCGATCTCTTGGTTCGATTTGCCCAACACAACCAGACGCATGACTTCGGTTTCGCGGTTGGAGAGCTTGTAGGCGTTGCGATAGAAGGGCATCTGCTCTTCGATGTGTCGATCAAGATCGCTGACGTTCTTTTCCTCGGGCGCCTCCTGCATGCGAATCGAAAGCACGTGATAGGCATAGATGATCAGCAGAATCGCAAAGTAGCACGCAAAGATGTTCTCGCTAAAGTTGCGCTCGGACAGGTACAGCTGCAGCCAAGAGGGTGCCAGGCTCATGGGAACAACAAGGATGTTGTAGAAATCCTCGGCAACGATGCACCCGACCAGAATGGCGCCGATAATGAGGTGCTTTCGTTGATTGTTGACGCGCGCCTTAAGCTCGACCTGCGTGCTTTTATGCGCCGTCCAAAAGATATACAGTCCCACAAATACAAGGAATACCTGACGCATCGTGTAGTAGAGCCATTGATGCATGGGGCCGTAGGGGACAGCGACAATGATCAGCAGCTCGCTCAGGAAGAACGTTGCGACGGGAATAACAAACTGCTTTTTTGAATGTTTGTCGAGCAAGTCCATGGCAATGAGCCAGATAAAAGCTTGTGAAGCGGTCGCCACAAGGGTCCGCAACACAGGCATGGTAATTGAGTAATAGTCGCTGGCTGGAAAACTCTGGTTTTGCAACGTGTATTCAAAAAAGAAGATCTCGGTCATCTCGATGGCATAGCAAATAAAAACGCCGCTGCCATAGATAAAGAAGCGTCGACGAGACGAGGCATAGGCGGCAAGCGAAAGCACTGCCGTCACAATACAGATCACGAGTATCGCTAGGGTATAGAAGAACATCAGGGTGTTCATCTGCCACCCTCCCATCTCATTTCATCTATGGCCGAGCCCTGTATACCTTGTGGGATATAGACGTCTCAACCCTTCGTTCCATTGCGGATTAGGCGCCGAGATACAGCATAGCCGTATGCCGTTCGCGGTTCTAGGTAGTAAACCCCCTGCAAGCTGGCTACCTGCGGGTTTATATTGGTTTAGAGGGGGTGTAACTCCGTGAACGGTCTTTAATCCCGAATAAACTAGGTAAAAATTGCATACGGGTGAATGATGGTCTTGTCAACACGAGGCGTGATGTTCGAGCGCCTCATAGCAATAGTCGGCACGACCGGCGGAAAGGAATCGACATGGCGTTGCCTAAGGATTTCATCGACACCAACGACTTCACCAAAGAGCAGATCCTGGCTATCGAGGATCTTGGCCTGGCAATGAAGAAGGCCATCAAGGTTGACGGTTATTATCCGCACCTGCTCCGCAACCAGAGCCTTGGCATGATCTTCCAGCAGGTTTCCACCCGCACCCGTCTTTCCTTCGAGACCGCCATGTGCGACCTCGGCGGCCACGCTCAGTTCTATGGCCCTGGCACCATTCAGCTCGGTGGCCACGAGTCCCTGGGCGACACCGCTCGCGTCATGGGCGACCTGCTCGACATCATGATGGCTCGCGTTGACCGTCACAAGGACGTCGTCGGCCTCGCCGAGGGCTCCGCTGTGCCCGTCATTAACGGCATGTCCGAGTTCAACCATCCCACGCAGGAGATGGGCGACCTCATGACCATGCTCGAGAACCTCCCCGAGGGCAAGAAGATCGAGGACTGCACCCTGGCCTTCATCGGCGACGCCACCCAGGTCTGCGTCTCCCTCATGTTCATCGCCTCCAAGGTCGGCATGAAGTTTGTCCAGTTTGGACCTAAGGGCCACCAGATCCCCGACGGCGGCCTGCACGTTGGCACCGTCGAGGAGCGCGCCGAGTTCGGCAAGCAGATGATGGCCATCGCCGAGGAGAACTGCAAGGTCTCCGGTGGCTCCATCGTCATCTCCGACGACATCGAGTGCATAAAGGGCGCCGACTTCATCTACACCGACGTGTGGTATGGCCTGTACGACGAGGAGGTCTCGGGCGAGAACTACATGGACGTGTTCTATCCCAAGTATCAGGTCACCATGGACATGATGAACTTTGCCGGCCCCAACTCCAAGTTCATGCACTGCCTGCCGGCCACCCGCAACGAGGAGGTCGTCGACGAAGTCATGGACGATCCCGAGCGCTCCCTGTGCTGGGTCGAGGCCGAGAACCGCAAGCACTCCATCCGTGCTCTCCTTGCCGCCCTGGGCAAGCGCACCCCGCTCAACGACGAGGGTGTCGAGTACTCCGCCAAGGCTGAGCTCCACGCCGCTCTCGAGGCTCTCGAGCAGCTCTAAGCCTCAAGGCTTCTAAAAGCACGTTTGCGGGCGGCGGATGCTCGTCTCCTGTCGCCCGCTCACCGAGGCCCAAGCAATTGCCTTAATACCTTAGGGCCTCGGATCTGTCCAAGACTGAGCGAAGGAGCTCATCATGAGCGACGGAAAGAAAAAGCTTTCCTTCTTGACGGTCATTTCGACCATCATCTGCGTCGTCTTCGTTTGCGAGGCCGCCGCTCCTGCTGCTGCCATTGGCAACCAGCAGTTCTTCTGGTGGATCTTCCTGATCCTGACCTTCCTGCTTCCCTACGGCATGGTTGTCGCCGAGCTCGGTACCACCTATGACGGCGAGGGCGGCATTTACGACTGGGTACGCGATGGCCTGGGCGACAAATGGGGCGCCCGCATCTCGTACTACTACTGGGTCAACTACCCGCTGTGGATCGCCTCGCTGGCTACCATGTTCCCCGACATTTTGGGCATGGTCTTTGGCGTCGAGTTCAACTTGATCGCCAAGATGGGTATCGATCTTGCCTTTGTGTGGATCGTCTACCTCATGGGCCGCTCCAAGGCGGCCGACTCCGAGTGGGTCCTTAACGGTGGCGCCATCATCAAGGTCGCCGTCGCCGTTATCGTTGGCGCTTTGGGCATTTGGTATGCCATGGAGAACGGTTTTGCGAACGACATGTTCGCTGCCACCTTCCTGCCCGAGCTCACCAACACCAACGCTCTCGGCTACCTGTCGATCATCATCTTTAACTTCATGGGCTTCGAGGTCATCTGCACCATGACCGACGACATGGCCGATCCCGCTCGCGATATCCCCAAGGCTATCATCGTCGGTGGCCTGTCCATCGCCGTGATCTACCTGTTCGCTGGCTTTGGCATCGGCGCCGCCGTGCCGGCCGACTCCATCGATCCCGACTACGGCATGATCGTCGCAGTCCAGACTATGGTGGGCGACTCCATGATCTTTAAGGTCATCTGCATCGCCTTCCTGATCACCCTGTTCGCCAACATGGCCGCTTGGTCCTTCGGCGTTAACTCCGTTGCTCGCTACGCTGCCGAGCACGGCAACATGCCCAAGGTCTTCGCCTCGATGATTTCGGATGACGACATGCCCAACGGCGCCAACCTGGTCAACGCCGTCGTTGCCTCCCTGGTGCTGTGCCTGCAGCTCGTTCCCATCGACGCCATCTCCAACGGCGTCTTCTGGATGCTCTTCGGCACCTCCGTCGTCTTCCTGCTGCTGACCTACATCCCGATGTTCCCGGCGTTCCTCAACCTTCGCAAGAACGACCCCGACCGCGAGCGCATCTTCACGTTCCCGTTTAAGGGTGCCATGATGAAGGTCATGCTGGCCATCCCTTGCATCGAGCTGATCCTGGCCATCGTTGCAACGCTGGTGCCGCTCTCTGCCGCTGAAATTGGCGACAAGCTCCCGATGATCGTTATCTTCATCGTGCTTCTGCTCATCGGCGAGGTTGTCCGCGTCGTCAGCGCTAAGGGCCGCGAGACCGAGTACAAGGGCCTCACTCCCGAGCTGGCAGCTCAGCGTCTCGCTGAGGAGGCTGCCGAGGCCGAGGAGAACTAGAGCTCCCGGTTCTGGGGCTCCAACCCTCCTCGCGTACCAACGTGCGCTTCGTCGGGCTTGTCGCTCCCGACTCTGGGCACTCTAGCCTCTTCGAGGGCGTGCCCAAAGCGACAAATTTGCTCACTATTTCCTGGGGCGGGTGCGAGCGATAGCTCCGGTAGCCACCGCCCGCCCCAACCTCTCTCTCGTATCCTTCGTGCGTTTGTCTCCACGCACTTGGTTACGTTGCCGCTCGTCGGTGCGGCTCCGTGAAAACCGGCACCGGGCGCCCCGACCTTTGCCGGGGGACGGGCGCCCACTATCTCTTGGTTTTAGGCTGCGGGTAATCCGCCCGCGGCAAACGATCGTTCGATTTGGAGGAAATCTTATGCGTACGATCACCGAGTCCGAGTCCACCCCCAAGGCCGACGGCTTCTTTATGCCCGCCGAGTTCGCCCCGCAGGATCGCGTGTGGATGGGCTGGCCCCACCGCACCGACACCTGGGCCCACGGCGCCAAGCCTGCTCAGAAGCAGTATGCCGCCATCGCCAGCGCCATCTCCGAGTTCACCCCGGTCTATATGTGCGCCAACCAGGTCGACTATGCCAACTGCAAGGCCGTCTTCGAGAACGACGAGAACGTCACCGTTATCGAGATGACCACCGACGACGCCTGGTTCCGCGACACCGCCGCCACCTACGTCATCAACGGCAAGGGCGAGAAGCGCGCCAACCACTGGCACTTCAACGCCTACGGCGGCCTCGTCGACGGCCTGTACTTCCCGTGGGACAAGGACGAGCAGATCGCCCTCAAGATGGCTGAGCTCTCCGGCTGCCGTCGCTATCGTCCCGACGACATGATTCTCGAGGGCGGCTCCATCACCGTCGACGGCGAGGGCACCCTTGTCGTGACCGACCAGTGCCTGCTTTCCCCGGGCCGCACCTGCTCTGCGGTTCTGGAGGAGGAAGAGGATCCCGAGTCCATCTGGCCCAAGTTCCACAAGAAGTTTGAGCCCTGGAGCGAGGAGCTTCGCGCCTATATGGACGAGCACCTCAAGGATTACCTGGGCGTCGAGAAGGTCATCTGGGTCAAGGAGGGCATCGACCCCGAGGAGACCAACGGCCACATCGACGACGTCGCCACGTTCATCGCTCCGGGCGTCATGGCCTGCATCTGGACCGACGATCCCGAGTATCCGTTCTACGAGCAGTGCCACGCTGCCTACGAGACCCTCTCCAACGCCGTTGACGCCAAGGGCCGCAAGATGAAGGTCTACAAGCTCTGCATGCCTGTGAACCCGCTGTTCATGGACCAGGCTTCCTGCGACACCATCGACGCCGACGAGAACGCCGAGCCGCGCGTTCCCGACGAGCCGCTGATCGCCTCCTACATGAACTACCTGGTCACCAACCACGGCGTTATCGTCCCGCAGTACGGCGACGAGAACGACCAGCTGGCCGTTGACACGCTCCAGAAGATCTATGACGAGGTCTGGGGCGAGGGCGTCTACAAGTGCATCGGCGTTCAGTCCGAGCAGGTCGTCTTCGGCGGCGGCAATATCCACTGCATTACCCAGCAGGAGCCCTCGGCGTAACTCAGGCACGCCACCTTGGCGTTCACTCGTCGCTTACGTAGCGTCAGTACGCTACGCTCCTCGTTCGCGCCAATCTGGCGCACCTGAGCACGCCGAGTAAACGTCTGACTTTCCGAGCCGTGATGCTTCGGGAACCCAGCCGATCAATCGGACGGTCGGTGAATCGGACCATCTCGGGGCATTGATGGTCGGTTTATTCGATGTCTTGGTCGGTTGGGTTTTTCTTTGGGCACTCCGTTGCCTCCACTTCGGAGTGCCCTTTTCTTTGATTGAGTACGCGTCTGGCCTGGGATTTTTTGCGGGTTAGGCCAATTGTTCGCTTGAATTTCCCAGGTCAGACGCGTCTTCAATTGCCGAAAGTTATCGGTCGTGAACGCGGCCGTTTTGATCGGAGTATCTATGTACCAGCGTATCGTTATCTACACGCGCCTGTTCCGCGAGCGTTGGTCCAACAAATGCATCCTCTCCTCTCTCTGGGATGGCACCTGCACCGGTGACGCGGCCTGCAACCCTACCTTGGGCTGCGCCTTCGGTACAGATGCCATCCTTTTTGCTGTAGGGGGCGCGCGCCATGGCAGGTAAAAAGTTCTCCCTGATCGAGGTCATCCTTTCGGTTATCTGCGTCGTGTTTACCATCGAGGCGGCGGCTCCGGCATCTGCCATGGGTAACGTACAGTTCTTCTGGTGGATTTTCCTTATCATTACGTTTTTGCTTCCCTATGGTCTGGTGGTGGCCGAGCTGGGTACGGCGTTTGATTCCGAGGGCGGCCTGTACGATTGGGTTCGCTTGGGCCTGGGCGACCGTTGGGGCGCCCGTTGCTCTTGGTGCTACTGGGTTAACTTTCCGCTGTGGGTGGCAAGTATCGCCTGCATGTTCCCCAGTGTCATTAATGCGGTGTGGGGTATCGAGTTTTCACTCGGGATCCGAATTGCCATCGAGATTGCCTTTGTGTGGGGCGTCACGGTCATGGCAATGCAGCCGGTGGCGGAGGCCGATTGGGTTATGGACGGCGGCGCCGTCATCAAGGTGCTCATTACCGCTGCGGTGGGAATCGTCGGCATTTGGTTTGCCTGCAATAACGGCTTTGCCAACGACATGTCGTTTAAGACCTTCATTCCAGATCTGGGCGACACCAATTCGTTGACGTACCTATCGATTATCCTGTTCAACTTTATGGGCTTCGAAGTGGTCGCGACCTTTGCCAGCACGATGAAGAACCCGTCGCGTGATATCCCCAAGGCGGTTATTGCCGGTGGCGTGGCCATTGCGGCGATCTACATCATCTGTGGCATTGGCATTGGAGCCGCGGTTCCCACCGAGCAGCTTTCACTCGATTCGGGCATTGTGGACGCAGTCGCCGCTATGGTGGGGCGCACCCACCCGCTGACGATGGTCGTGGGCGTGGCCTTTTTGGTGACGCTGTTCGCCAATATGATCTGCTGGAGCTTTGGCGTCAACAACGTAGCGAGCTATGCCGCACGTCACGGCAACATGCCGCGCCCCTTTGCGCTGGTGTCCAAAAAGACCGGCATGCCCAACGGCTCGGCGCTCATTAACGGCTGTTTTGCCAGTCTGGTGCTGCTGCTCCAGATTCCGCTGGGTGAGGGTTCCGACGTCTTTTGGGTCTTCTTCTCGATGAACGTCGTCTTTCTGCTCATGAGCTATATTCCCATGTTCCCAGCGTTTTGGCGTCTGCGCAAGCACGATAATCGCTCGCGTGTGTTCCGTGCGCCTTTCGAGGGCAAGGTGCTCGCGGTGGCGCTTGCGATTCCCGTGGTGGAGCTCGTGCTTTCGATTGTTGCTACGATTGTGCCGCTCAACAGCTCACCTGCCGAGATGGCAAAGTTGCCGATTCTCGCGGGCGTAGTGATTGGCCTGTTATTGGGCGAGGTTTCGCGCCTCATATCGCGCCGCGGCCGCAGCATCGACAATCCCGGCGTTGGCGCAAGGGGGACAGGTCGCTTTGCACCAAAACAGTAGCGCCGCGAGTTGTGCGGCGCTAGTTGCATCTTGGATTACTGCTCACGCTGCTCGGGATCAGATGCGAGCTTGGGTGCAAAGTAGGGGACGTGGCCCAGGTAGGGGCAGCTGTCCGAACGCGCCTCAACGGCGCAGGGGACATCGTCGTAGGTCATGGAAGAACCGAGTCGGGTGATGGCCTTGGCGGCGGGCGCGACGAGCATCTTGAGCGGAGCGATCGGTGTCATGGCATCTCCTTTCATCGGTGAGACACAGCTTGTTTATCTAAACGATACAGTACGTTTAATCGGTGAGTCTAATCTTGCGGCAAAGAATCTGTCAACATCCTCACAGCATCTAGACAGGGGAGGCGGGCATGAGTTTCGCGTTCTATATCTACACCACGATTATCATGGGTGTGGCTCTGGTGACCAGTGCCGTGGCATTGGTGGTTTGGCTCATGACGCGCCGTCGCGACAGCCTCGTGGCCGCGGCGGGTTTTTTGCTCTATATGCTCGATATGTCGGTCATCTTTTTTGACGAGTACAATCGGCTCAAATACGACTACGCCGTTACCTTTAGCGAGCCGCTGCAGCACCCCTTGCTGCGCTGCGTGCTTGGTATTGCCATCTATGCCTGCGTGGTGCTATGGATGTTTGCGCGCTTGCGCAAAAGGCCGACGTCGCGCATGCTCGGACTTGCTATCGTGCCGTTTTCAATCTTGCAATTGCTGCTGGTGCCTCGCAGCGGTGCTGCCGGAGAGATGCAGCAGTATCTCTTTTGGCTCACGCGTGACCTGGGCAATGTAGGATGTCTTGCCTATGCCGCCTGGCATTACCGGCACAGGGCCACGCGTGTTGAGAAACTCGACCTCGACCGCTCAAAGCTCTTTTGGAAGGTGGCACTCGTTCTTGCGTTTTGCGTAATCGCCGAGGACACCTACATGATTTTGCTCTGCCGCCCCGACTCTCAAAACCCCGTCATCAGCCTCTTTTTGTGGTATCTGTCCGAGCGCAATATCTCCGAAAACGTGCTGCTCGTGGTATGTGCGGTCCAACTCTTTTGCCAGTTTAGCCATATCCTGCGTGTGTATGCCCGTCATCCGCGTGCCGATGAGGACGTGGCGGCCCAGAGCGCAAGCTCTGGGGACGACCTCGCATCGCGTGTGGTGATCTATGCCGATGCCCACAAGCTGTCGCGACGTGAGCAGGAAGTGCTCACGCTGGTGCTGAAGGGCAACGACGCCCAAAACATCGCCAGCGAGTTGGTCATCAGCCCTGGCACGGTCAAGGCACACTTGCATCGCATCTACGTTAAAAGCGGCGTCTCCAACCGAGATGACCTCATAGATGCCTTTTGGCGTTCCTAGTCCTATTCTTTCTTGCATGCGGGTCTTGCCGTGTGGGCGGGCACGCCGTTGGGCGTAATGACGCGGTAATAATCTCAGACAATAAACCTGCAGGTAAAGCGTGTAAACCTGCTTAAACTGACCGTTTGCGGTCCCTGGCCTTGGCACGGATTTGCCCCTGTGTATCAATGGGTGTAGCGCGAAGCCGCGGACGTGGGACAGACGTCCGAGCACGGCTTGTAGGCACGCGCCGATGCGGGAGCGCTACGCTCCCAACCGAGTGCCCACGCGGGCGGTGCGTCCGCGTTGCAACCAAAGATGCCTGAGGAGGCTCACATGGACAAGGCTGATGTAGTTATCAAGAGCAACGCCGTCTTTACCGGCGATGGGCTCGAGCCGTTTAAGGGCGGCGTTGCCGTGCGCGGTGATAAGATTGTTGCCTGCGGTGACGATGCTCACCTGGCACCGTTTATCGGTCCCGATACCGAGGTGCGCGACTTTGGCGACCAGCTCGTCATGCCCGGCCTGATCGACTCGCACACGCATTTTGCCCAGGGCGCGTTTATGACCGACCCCGATTTTGCCGTCAACCTCATTGACTGCACCAGTTTTGAGATGGCGATGGAACGTGTCGTGGCGTTTGCGGCCGACCATCCCGATAACGAGTGGATTCTGGGCTGCCAGATTATCCAGTTCCAGTGGGATGTCCCCGAGATGCCCACGGCCGCGATGATCGATGAGTACATCTCCGACCGCCCGGTCTTTCTGCAGCAGGTTGACTTGCATACCTTTAGCGCCAATACCTGCGCCATCAACAAGGTGGGAGTAACTTCGCAGACGCCCGATCCCGCAGGCGGCAAGATCCTTAAGGATGCCGAGGGCAATCTGACGGGCGTGTTTTCCAACAACGCCGGCGCCTTCTTTATGGACGAGGTCTACGACCCAGCGCCCGAGGTTGTTGACGCGTCGTTTGCAAAAACCGCCCGGCGCGCCAATGCCCTGGGAATCACTACGGTCGGCATGGTCAATCCTACGTTTGTGAGCATGGAAAACCCGTATGCGGTGTTGGCAGGTCTTAATGCCAAGGGCGACTTGCCGCTGCGCGTGTTCCTGTACACCGACCTGTTCGAAAACGAGTCCTTGACGCTCGAGCAGATCAAGGAGAAATACGCCTTCCCGGGTACGCAGGTGGAGTGGCACGGCTTTAAGCAGTTCCTTGATGGTGTGTGCTCCGACCATACCGCCTGGATGCTTGAACCCTATAGCAACGCACCCGACACCTGTGGTGAGCCCGCGGAGGAGCCGGAGCGCATCCGTGCTGCCATCCTGAGGGCGCAGGAATGGGGCGTTGACACGCGCATCCATGCAATCGGCGATCGCTCGGTGCGTTTTGTGCTCGATTGCTTTGAGGAGGGCGAGCGCTTGCATGGCAAGCGGGATTGTCGCCACTCCATGGAGCACAACGAGACGGTTCAACCCGAGGATATGCCGCGTTATGCCGAGCTCGGCGTCTGCCCCGGCATGCAGCCGTGGCACATGCTGCTCGATATGCCCGATCTCGCCAAGGACGATGCCGTGGGTCCCGAGCGTGCCGCGCTTTCGTGGCCCCTGCATAGCCTGCTTGCCAGCGGAGCCGTGGTGCACCTGGGCAGTGACTTCCCCGTTGTGGGCTTGGAGCCCATGGAGGAGGTGTACGGCGCGGTCTTCCGCATGCTCGAGGACGGCTCCAACCCTGAGGGCTGGTTCCCCCAGGAGCGCATTACCATGGCCGAGGCTCTGCGCGCCTACACCTATGGCAGCGCCTACGCCATGCATGCCGAGGACCGCATCGGCACGCTCGCGTGCGGCAAGCAGGCAGATATCTGCGTGTTCGACCGCAACCTCTTTGACTGCGAACCGGCTGAGGTCCTCGAGGCCACGGCGTCTCTCACGATGATTGCCGGCAAGGTGGTCTACGAGGCCTAGCGGGGCTGCTGCATCGCTGGGCGGTGCCACAGCCTGTGCGTGCCGCCCATCCATCCATCCATTCATCAATCTCTCATGGAAAGGGGAGAACAATGGCAGAAGAAACAACCGCCGCTGTTGAGGAGGAGCGTGAGCTTGCCTCGCAGCCGATTCCCGGCCTGGTGCGCAAGTACACCATCATCACCGGCCAGGGTATGCTTGCCCAAATCATCATGGTGGTCCTGGAGGGCCTTGTCATGGGCTGGGGCTTGGGTGCCCACGGCCTGGCATGTGTCTCGATCATCATGTCGGTCGAGTACATTAACCTGGCCTTTGGTAACCTGTTTGGCACCGGCGTGCCCGCCGTGGTGGGCAACCTTTTGGGTGCCGGCGACATTAAGGGCGCCAGCAAGGCGTTTAGCCAGGGCTTTTGGCTTACCACGATTGTGAGTGTGCTGCTTGCTGTGGTGATGGCTGTGTTTACCGAGCCCATCTGCGCATTCTTCGGTGCCACGCCCGACATCATGGCCGATACCGTTGCCGGCGTGCGCACCTTCTCCGTGCTGCTGCCGCTCACGGTCATTGGTCAGATGGTCACCGCCGTCATGCGTGTGGACGAGAAGGTTCAGATCCAGGCCAACCTCATGACCGTGTCTGCCATCGTCGCTATCTGCTGGCTTGCGCTTTCCACGTTTGTACTCAAGCTTGGCGTTATGGGAGCTGGCGTGTACTACGGTCTTTCCATCGGTATCTGGGCCATCGGTATCTTCTGGTTCATCGGTGGTAAGAAGTCGCAGCTCCAGATCAGCGCCGCCGACCTCAAACTCGACATGGCCATCTGCGGCCAGATCATCAAGATTGGTTTCCCGTTCTTTTTGGTGCAAGCTGCCACGTTCATCTTCAACACCGTTGCCAACTCGTTGCTTGGCCAGCTCGGCGGCGACATGGGTTCGCTCTACATCGCGGCCTTTGGTGTGATCAACGGCTATATCCTCTACATAACCATGATGGTCGCCCAGTGCTTCTCGTACGGCCTGCAGCCCATTGCCGCCTTCAACGCCGGCGCCAAGGCGTGGACGCGCCTCAAGGAAACGCTCTCTTGCACGCTTAAGTACCAGGTCGTGACGCTTGCTGCGGTGTCTGCTGTGCTATGGGTGGCCGCAACGCCGGTCTGCGCCTTTTTTGCTGGTAGCGACCCGGCGCTCGTCGAGGTTGCCGCCACCGCCACGCGCATCGTTATCCTGGCCGTGGCCCTGGGCTATCTTGCCATGACCATGTCGATGTACTTCCAGGCGGTTGAGAAGGTGGGTATCGCCACGTTCACCGGTCTGCTTCGCTACGTGATCTGCTCCGTGCCGCTTATGTACCTGCTTGGCAACATGATGGGCGTTCAGGGTGTCTGGTTTGCCTTGGTGGCGGCTGACGCCATCACTGGTCTTATCTCCATCGCCCTCGCCGTCCGCGAATCTAAGCGACTTGCCACGCTCTAGACTCGGACACGGCCGGCGCGCGATAGTCGAATAAGTCAACTCGTCTGCAAGCCACCACAATGGGGACAGTTCCCATTGTGGTGGTTATTGTTATTTAGGGTCCGAGATTTCGGTTCTATAAATAACGCTTCTGAACTGGGCTACTATAAGATTGTGGAAAACACTACTACAAGATTATGGTAATTACCGAGGACCTTTTATTAGATTTCATCCCTTTAGGGCCTCAGGTTTTTCTGCAAACAAAGGCTGCATGTTGATATCCGCTTGGCCGATAACAGTTGGTCAACATCATCTGTTATCGGCCAAGTCATTTACAACTGGCTCGTCCGCCGTTTGTAAACCAAAGTGGATCCATGCCGTCCCGAGGGGGAGTGCACTACGGCTGCAGCAGCGCCATGAGACCCATGCGGTTTTTGACGCCGAGTTTGCGGTAGATGGCGTTGACGTGCTTTTTGACGGTCGACTCGGAGATATAGAGCTCAACAGCTATCTCGTGGTTGGTCTTGCCGGTGAGCATGAACTTGAGGACCTCGCCTTCGCGGGGGAGCAGAGCGGCCTTGATGGCAAGCACGCTGGCGGGGCTTTCATCTGCGCCCTCGGCATACCCGTGTGGGAGTAGCTGATGCAGGCGCACGCTCAGGTGCCGGGCAATCTGGCGGAGGATCTCGAGCTCCGAATCGGTAAAGTCGCCGTCTTGCTCGGCGCGGAACAGCGTAATCGAGCCGAGCGGCGTGGCCTTGTGCGCCAGTGTGGCCGTGCAGCCATAATAAATTCCCAGGGGCTGCATCCATTCCAGGTAGATGGGCGTGCCATTGCGGCGCTCGACATCCACCAGGTCCAGATCGCGATATACATCGACCACCCGCGTGTCAAAGCTCCAAATGGTGTAGTCATACGCGGCGTAGCGTTCGTAATAATCATCAAGCGCCTGTGCGGACATTCCGTATGCGACGGGGCGAACAAATTGCGTTTGTCCGTGAGCCCCCGTCTGGGCGATATCGAACATCGAGACACGGTGCGCAATCACGTCTGCGATGCGTTTGAGTAGGCCTTCCTGCAGTGCGCTGAGCGACCCCTGCTCATGTGTCCACAGCGCGCATTCGTTGAGAGCGGTCCAATCTTGAGCAAAGAGCTCAACGTTCTGGTTATCTGCGTTGTTCGCATGTGTCATGGGGAGTCCTTTCGTGCCATCTAGCCAGTATGGCATGCGTGCCGGTCCACTAGAACTTTAGGTCAGTGAACGGTCGACTTTTGGCTGCCGAATGGGTACCCAAGGTCCATTGAGACGCCGTTGTCGCCGCAGCACAATGGGGGTGTCATCAAACAGGTTCGACCCAAAGTGAGGAGCCAACATGAAGACCATTTACGAGAGCGAATCAACGCCCAAAAAAGACGGTTTCTATATGCCCGGCGAGTATGAGGAGCAGGAGCGTACCTGGATTCTGTGGCCGCACCGCTCCGACGTGTGGCGCTGCGGCGCCAAGCCGGCGCAGAAGGTCTTCGCTGAGATCATCAAGACCGTTGCACGTTTTCAGCCCATCACTGTGGGCGTCAACACCGAAGACTTCCCCGCGGTGTGTGAGATCTTCGACGGCGTTGAGAACGTGCGCGTTATCCACATGGAGTACAACGACAGCTGGATTCGCGACCCCGGCCCGGCGTTCCTCGTTAATGACAATGGTGAGGTTGCTCTTTCGCACTTCCACTTTAATGCTTACGGCGGTTTCACTGACGGCCTGTATTTCCCGTGGGACAAGGACGCTTCCATTGGCCTGCAGGTGGCACAGCTCGAGCAGGTTAACCGCTATCGTCCCGAGGATTATATCCTCGAGGGCGGCTCGTTCAACTGTGATGGTCAAGGCACCGTCGTGACCACCGAGATGTGTCTGCTCAACGAGGACCGCAACCCGCAGTACACCAAGGAGCAGATTGAGGAGAAGCTCTCTGAGTATCTCGGTATCGAGAAGGTTATCTGGATCAAGGACGGTATCGATCCGTACGAAACGAACGGCCACGTGGACGACGTCGCATGCTTTAGTGCGCCCGGCGAGGTCTGCTGCATGTGGACCGACGATCCCAACCATAAGTTCTACAAGGAGTGCCAAGAGGCGTATAAGACGCTTTCCGAGACGACGGATGCTCGTGGCCGCAAGCTCAAGATCCACAAGGTGATTATGCCTGCGACCTCGGTATATATGACCGAGGAGGAGGCATCGACCATCGATCCGGTCGAGGGTGTGCTGCCGCGTACTCCCGAGGACGCCTTTGAGCCCAGCTACCTCAACTTCTTGCCCATCAACGGGGCGGTGCTGGTGCCACAGTTTGGCGACCCCAACGATGCCCAGGCACTCAAGGATATCCAAGCCGCCTATCCGGATCGCGAGGTCATCGGCATCATGACGCGCGAGGTCATCTATGGTGGCGGCAACATCCACTGCATCACCCAACAGCAGCCCAAGGCGCGCTGCAAGTAGAGGCGGTTGCAGGCACACGGGGTAGTGTCGATATGACTTGGGGCCCGCTGGCGCACACGCTGGCGGGCCCTTTTGCGTGCGGCGGGCAGCGTTGCACGCGGGCACTCGGGTCTAAGCGAGGGTACCAGGGGCCTTGCTTATCGTCGATAGTTGGTCTAGAATCGTCGATAGTCGATGATAGGGGGTTGCATGCAGCTTGTTGAAAGTGAGACCGTGGAGTTCAAGTGCACATTTACCCCTAAGCTGCTCAAAGCTGTGGTGGCGTTTGCCAATTCGAATGGTGGTACCTTGTATATCGGAATCGACGATTTTGGCAGTATCATCGGCGTGGACGATATCGATGCCACCATGCTTCAATGCTCTAATGCAATAACCGATGGCGTGTATCCCGACGTTTCTGAAATCACGACGGTCTCCGCATTGGACATCGATGGCGCAGCGTTGGTGAAAATCGAGGTGGAAGCGGGTCCTCACAAGCCGTACTGCCTGTGCTCGAAGGGATTTGTTCCCGCCGGGGTATATCGGCGCCTAGGTCCTGCCAACGTGCCCATCGAGATGGCCCAGATCCGCTCGATGATCAAGCGCACCGACGGCGATTATTTTGAGACCGCACGCTCTCATGAACAGAGCTTGACGTTTTTTGAAGCCGAGCGGGTCTTTAGGCGCGCGGAGATTACGTTCGACCAAACCTCTCAAAAGAATCTCGGCCTTATCGATGAACTGGGCTTTTACACCAATTTGGCACTGCTGGTCTCTGACCAAAACCCCTTTGCAGTCCGCGCTGGCCTCTTCAACGACGATGCGTATACCGAGTTTATCGACCGTCAGGATGGCGAGGGCTCGATCTTCAGGCAGATAGAGGATATCGAACGGTTCCTCAATATATCGAACGCAACGCGTATGTACTTTGTGCCGGGAAGGCTCGATCGCATAGATAAGGACGACTATCCCCGCGAGGCTGTTCGAGAGGGAATTCTGAACCTGTTTATCCATCGCGACTACGAATCTTCGGTGGCGTCTCTTATCAAGATGAGCCGTACGGCGCTTGAATTTACCAATGCGGGAGGGCCGCAGCACATCAGCGTCGAGGAGGCGCTTGCGGGCGGCTCGGACGCTCGGAATCCAAAGCTGCAACTGCTCTTTTTGCGTCTGGGGATGGTTGAGGCGTTTGGAACGGGCCTCAAGGGGATCCGTGCGCTCTATGAGGCGGAAGGGTTGGAACCCGAGGTCTGCGCCTACCCTGCAATGTTTAGGTTGTCGCTGCCCAACGTCAACGCCGTGCGCAATTCCTATCTGACGCCTCGTGGCAATAGCGGTCCCAACTTGCGTGGGGATTACAGCGATTATGAGCAGCTCGAGCGGGAAGGGGCACTGCCGCCCGATGTTTCGCAGGCGTTTGCATCCGTGCAAGCGCAGCGAGAGGGGCACGTGTCGATGAATGGCGACTGCGGCCACGAGGTGCGTGCCAAGCTCGTGGAGGAGCTTGGCTTTGATGTTGCGTGCAAGGCGTCCGCGATGCTACAGGATGTCTCGGACGAGCGACGTGGTGGATACGCTCGCACCTTGATTCGCTTTGCCCTTGAGCGGCCCCGCGGTTTTACGCGCCAGGATGCTTCGGACGCGCTGGGAACTGGGCGCGACGTGACGCTGCGGGTTATCAACGGTTTGCTTGAGGAAGGCGCACTCGTTAAAGAGGGGCGCGCTCGGGCGACGAGATATCGCGCTGTCGGGCAGGTTTAGGGACGGGCGGTCCGGCCCCCTGGGTTATTCCTGGGCAGAGGCCAAGGGCCGGGTGCCCGGCGCACCTTGATTGAAGGGGTACTTAGAGCGTGCCTCCGTACATATAGACGATAAATCCGTCACCGGTGTCTTGGCTGTGGTCCTCTAGGATGCGCTTCATGTTGAGGTGCTCGTAAAACTGCCAGTCGGAGTTGCAGTCGCTCATCAGGAAGAATTTGGTGCAGCCTGCCTTGGCGAGCTCGGCGCGCGCAAGGTCGATGAGCGCGCGGCCGAGCCCCTTGCCCTGCCACTCGGGCACGATGATGATGAGGTTGAGCTGGCCCTGGGCATACTCATTGCCCGTGGCGGCAAAGCGGTCGGCCGTGGCCTTCTCGCGGCTGTCGCCAAAGAGCGAGCCCTCGAGCTTGGCGTCGGCGGTCTTCGCCATCTCGGTTGCCTGGGCGAACATCTCGTCGTAGCAGGGTACCCACGTGGGGCTGGTACGCGGCTTGCCGTCTTCGAAGATGCCGATGCAGCAGGCGGCGATAATGCGGCCCTCGGCCTCGGCGACAAGCGCGATGGGGGAGCGCTGCAGCTGCATGGCAATGTTAAAGCGCGCGCAGAAATCGGCGGCTTCGACGTCGCCGCGGTTGCGCAGCGTATTGCACCACAGCCGGTTGTAGATGGCGGCGATGCCGGCAAGGTCATCGAGCGTGGCGGCGCGCAGGGTTACGTTGTCAAGGCTCATGGAGGCTCCTTCCAAGTTGGGTCAGGCCATCTATGAGTGTGGCATGGCCGCAGGGCCGCCGCATCAACCATTCGGTAGACGACCCCCGATTCCACGGGGGCGGAGAGATAGTCATTGGGGACGTTCTTAAACGACTAGTCAAACAAGAGCGTCCCCAACGACTACCCTAAGGAATGTCCCAGACTGCCGGCAGGAAAGGAACGTCCCCAACTGCCGCATCCCCAAGTGCCACCTCGCCAAGTTTTGCAACGCCGATGTTTTGGCGAAGTCAGCGAAAACCCGCCAGAGTGAGCAAGGTGCCTTGAAACAAGGCGGCATTGACCTTCTGGTCATGCCGCCGAAGTTGAAAGGCAGATTGCCGCTCTGGCGGGTTTGCAGCGTCGGCAGGTCCGCCGTTCGGTAGAACGGCGGAACCTAGACACGCTCTGCGATCTCGTGGATGAGGTAGTCGGTCTTTTCCCAGCCCAGGCACGGGTCGGTGATCGACTTGCCAAAGACGCCGCCATCGACCGGCTGGTTGCCGTCCTCAAGGTAAGACTCGATCATAAAGCCCTTGACCAGCTTGGAGATGGACTCGTTGCGGCGGCAGCTGTCGAGCACCTCCTTGCAAATGCGATACTGCTCCAGCGGACGCTTGCCCGAGTTGTCGTGGTTGCAGTCGATGACCGCTGCGGGATTGGCATAGCCGGCGTGCTCGGTATAGCGCTCGGCCATGCGCTCCAGATGCTCGTAGTGGTAATTGGGGTAGGTGCGCCCATCGAGGCCGATGTAGCCACGCATAACGGCGTGCGCGAGCGGATTGCCGTCGCACTCGACCTCCCAGTTGCGGAAGATGAAGCTCTGGTGCGCCTGCGCGGCGTAAATGGAGTTGAGCATAACGGTGGTGGAGCCGGCGGTGGGGTTCTTCATACCCACGGGTACCGAAATGCCGCTCGACACCAGGCGATGCTCCTGGTTCTCGACCGAGCGTGCACCCACGGCAACATAGCTCAGCAGGTCAACGAGGTACTGGTAATTGGACGGATAGAGCATCTCGTCGGCGGTGAAGAAGCCCGTTTCCTCAATAACACGCAGGTGCATATGGCGGATGGCCTTGACGCCCTCGAGCAGGTCGTCGGGAGCCTCGGGGTTGGGGTTGTGCAGAAGGCCCTTGTAGCCGGTGCCCTTGGTGCGCGGCTTATTGGTGTAGACGCGCGGAATGATGATGAGCTTGTCCTTGACCTCCTCGGCGGTCTTGACCAGGCGGTTCATGTACTCAAGCACCGAATCCTCGCGGTCGGCAGAGCACGGGCCGATGATGAGCACCTTACGTGCGTCCTCGCCGGTAAAGACTTTGGCGACCTCGGCGTCAAATGCCTGCTTTTTGGCGGTAAGCTCGGCAGAAAGCGGCATTTCCTCGCGGATCTCCATGGGAATCGGCAGCCTGCGTTTGAATTCCATGGCCATACGGGGCCTCCTTTATCAATTAACAGCAACAATTGGCGAATTCTCGAATGCTCGGCATTATCCGCTGTCGCACGCTAAAGTGCAAGCGAAACCTGCCGAAAAGGGACAGGTTTATTTTGGTCGGTTTTATCTGGGGAAATGTCGGCACTCGCCGGAAGGGGGGACCGGCGTACGACATGCTGGAGCAAGTTGGATCTTCTGCGGCATACCCCGTGGACAAAAAATGGCAAATATGAGTACTGTTGCTAGCTTAGTATCATATCGACCTTATAAGATATTAGACACAACAGTAAATATGTTCATTAACGTTGGCACACAGAAGCATGCTACCGGGCATTTTGATCAATTTGAAGGCATATCTAGGCCGCAATGAGGTCGTTTGGGGCAGTTTTGGCTGTTACTAAAAAGGTGACAGTACTCATATTTGCCATTTTTTGTCCACGGGGCCTTGAGGGAGGGCGTCAATCAGGTCCCAGGGGAGGCGGTTCGAGGGCCGCAGAACAAAAAACGGGGGCGCAGGCTGTCCTGCGCCCCCGTTCTCGGGCGTTATTCGTTCCCTGCGGCAGAATTTACGCCGCTTCGTCGAACTGCGAATTGTACAGGTCGGCGTAGAAGCCGCCTTGGGCGAGCAGCTCGTCGTGCGTGCCCTTCTCGACGATGTCGCCGTCGCGAATCACCAAGATCACGTCGGCGTTGCGGATCGTGGACAGGCGATGCGCGATGACAAAGCTCGTGCGGCCCTGCATCAGCGCATCCATGGCGCGCTGAATAAGCTCCTCGGTACGGGTATCGACGTTGGAAGTCGCCTCGTCCAAAATCAGCGCCGGACGGTCGGCCAAAATGGCGCGGGCGATGGTCACGAGTTGGCGCTGGCCCTGTGAGAGGTTGGTGCCCTCCTCATTGATCATAAAGTCGTAGCCGCCGGCGAGCGTATGGATAAAGTGGTCGCAGCGTGCGGCGCGTGCGGCGGCCTCGACCTCGGCGTCGGTCGCATCGGGGCGTCCGTAGCGGATGTTCTCGCGGATGGTGCCGTTAAACAGCCAGGTGTCCTGCAGCACCATGGCAAACTCGCCGCGCAGCGCCGCGCGGTCCCAGTCGCGCACGTCGACGCCTTCGACGCGCAGCGAACCGCCGTCCACGTCGTAAAAGCGCTGCAGCAGCTTAATGAGCGTGGTCTTGCCGGCGCCGGTGGGGCCGACGATGGCAATGGTTTGGCCGGGCTGCGCCTCGCAGCTAAAGTCGTGGATGATGGTCTTGTCGGGCGTGTAGCCAAACTTGACGTGGTCGAACTCAACGTGGCCGGGGCGCTTCTCGGGAATCTGGGCGTCGGCCTTCTGCTCCTCCTCGGGCGCGGCGAGGAACTCAAAGACGCGCTCGGTGGCAGCGGCCATCGACTGCATCGTGTTGCTCACGTTGCCCAGCTGCTGCACCGGCTGCGTAAAGTTGCGCACGTACTGGATAAAGCTCTGGATGTCGCCGGGCGTGGCGTTGCCGGTCAGCGCGAGCTGCGCACCCACCACGACGACGCCCACGTAGCCCATGTTGCCCACCAGACTCATAAGCGGCATCATCAGGCCCGACAGGAACTGCGAGCGCCAGCCGCTAATAAAGAGGCGGTCGTTTTGACGGTCGAACTCCTCGATTGAGGCCTCGGCGCGGTCGAACACCTGAATGACATTCTGGCCGGCAAAGTCCTCCTCGATAATGCCGTTGACGGCGCCCAGGACTTGCTGTTGCTCGCGGAAGTACGGCTGCGAGAAGTGAATCATCACGGTCAGGATAATCGCGGCTGCCGGCAGCGTGAGCACGGTGACGCCGGTGAGCGGCAGACTGATCGACAGCATCATGACGAGCACGCCGATAATCTGCGTGACAGACGTGATGAGCTGCGTCACGCTCTGGTTGAGCGACTGGCCGAGCGTATCGACGTCGTTGGTGATGCGACTGAGTACGTCGCCCTTGCTGTGGCCGTTGAAGTAACTCATCGGAACGACGGCGATCTTGGCGGCGATCTCCTTGCGCATGCGATAACAAATCTTTTGCGTGACGCCGGTCATGAGCCAGCCTTGGATCAGGCTGCAGGCAGAGCTCGCCAGATACAGACAGAGCAAAAAGCCGAGCGTCTTGGCGATCCAGGCAAAGTCGACATCGCCGGTGCCGTTGACCTTGGCAACCAAGCCCTCGAACAGCTTAGTCGTAACCTGGCCGAGCACCTTGGGCCCCACAATGTTAAAGATGACCGAGCACACGGCAAAGGCGACGGCGGCAAACACGGCAATCTTGTGCTGGCCGATATAGCCGAGCAGCTGCCTCATGGTGCCCTTAAAGTCCTTGGCCTTTTCGCCACGGCGCATGCCACCCATGCGGCCCATGGGACCACGCTGGCGGGTGGGCTTGGGAATCTGAGTCTTGGTCTCGTCTGCCATTAGCGCTCGCCTCCTTCCATGACGGCTGCAATTTCTTCTTGGGTAAGCCCCAGCTCCTCGGCGGAAAGCTGCGACTGTGCAATCTCCAGGTACGCCGGGCAGCCGTGCAGCAGCTCCTCGTGCGTGCCGGTGCCCACTACGTGACCGTCGTCGAGCACGATGATCTGGTCGGCGTGCATGATGGTCGCGATGCGCTGGGCCACGACCACGAGTGCGGCGTCGGTGACGTTTTTGGCCAGCTCCTCGCGCAGGCGCGCGTCGGTCTTGTAGTCGAGGGCGCTAAACGAGTCATCGAACACCACGACCTCGGGCTTTTTGGCCAACGCGCGGGCAATGGCCAGGCGTTGGCGCTGACCACCCGAAATATTGGAGCCGCCCTGGCTGATGGGGGAGTCGTAGCCGCCCTCGCGCTCGGCGATAAAGTCCTCGGCCTGGGCGATGCGTGCCGCCTGGCGCATATCATCATCGCTCACCATGTCGCCGGCAAACTTGAGGTTGCTCTCGACGGTGCCCGAGAACAGGCGACCCTGCTGCGGGATGTAACCAATGCGGTGGCGCAGCTCGGAAAGGGTCATGTCGCGCACGTCGATGCCGTCGAGCGAAATGCTGCCGCCCGTGACGTCGTACAGGCGCGGAATCAGCTGCACGAGCGTGGACTTGCCCGAACCCGTTGAGCCAATGATGCCGAGCATCTGGCCGGCATGTGTGGTGAAGTTCACGCCGCTGATGACATCGGCGCGGGCATCGGGGTACTGGAAGCTCACGTCGCGGAAGGTGAGCTCACCGCGCGGCGCGCTGGCTGCGGGCAGTTTGGGCGAGGCAGGGTCGTTGATGCTCGTGGGGCAGGTGATGACCTCTTCCACGCGCTCTGCTGCGACCTCGGCGCGGGGCAGGATAACCGAAACCATGGTGAGGATCATAAACGCCATGACGATCTGCATGGTGTAGGAGATGAACGCCATCATGTTGCCGACCTGCATCACGCCGTCGGACACGCCCTGCGCGCCAAACCAGACGATAAGCACGGTGATGCAGTTCATGACGAGCATCATGAGCGGCATCATAAAGCTCATGGCGCGGTTGGTGTAGAGCTGCGTGGTCATCAGGTCGAGGGACGCCTGGTCAAAGCGCTCGAGCTCATGCTCCTCGCGGTTAAACGAGCGGATGGGCATAAGGCCGTCGAGCAGCTCGCGGGCGGTAAGGTTCACGCGGTCCACAAAGCTCTGCATCTTTTTGAACTTGGGCATGGTGAGGCCCATAAGCACGCCGACGACGGCCGAGACCGCGATGATGGCCACGGCGATGGTCCACTCCAGGCCGGTGTGGTTGGCCAGGACGCGCATGACGGCGACGATGCCCATGACGGGCGCCATGAGGCACATGCGGATAAACAGGGTTGCGGCCATCTGAATCTGCTGAATGTCGTTGGTGCAGCGAGTGATGAGCGAGGCCTGGCTAAACTTGCCCACCTCGGCCGGCGAGAAGTGCATGACCTTGTTGAAGGTCTCGCGGCGCAGGTCGCGTGCGATGGAACAGGCGGTGCGCGAGGCCACGGCGCCGGTTAGGATGGTGGCGACCAGTGAGATCAGGCACAGACCAAACATCGTGGTCGCCATGCGGCCCAGGTAGGCGTTCTGCACGTCGGCGGGGTCGATACCCTGCGCCTTGTACTCGTCTTGCACATAGCTCACGGCGCGTTGGGTCACGATGGAGCCCGACATGGAGCCCATTTTGTCCGCCATTTGGTTGGCGCCCTCGACGAGCTTGCTTTGGTCTACCAGACCGCCCTCGACAACTAGGCGCAGACTCTTCATGGTGATCTTGCCGCCGTCGGCATCAATCTGCTTTTGCATGTTTTGCGCCGCTGTGGCCTTCTGCTGCATCTCGGCGAGCTGCTCGGGCGTCATTGCCGCCATCTGCTCGGGGGTGGGCATGGCCTGGGCGCCGCCGCCATTGCTTGCCTCGGTGGATGCGCCGGTCATGTCGCCCATGGAGCTGGCGTCGATGCCCTGGTTGAGAGAAAGGACGACGGTCTCGGGCAGGCTCATAATGTCGGCAATCTTGCCGCCATCGGCACGCTCTTCCTCGGTGCCCTTGTACGTTCGAATGCCTTTTTTGTCAGCCTTGCTAAACACGGCCTCCACAGCTTTGGCGTCCTTGGTGCTCATAAAGAGCTCAAGGTCATCGAGTGATTCGGCACGAATGGTGTCGGGCACGGGCGAGGCGATGCCGCCTTGCTGTACGCCCACGTCGACGATGTCGCTCATGTAGGTAGGCAGTGCCAGATCGGCGTTGCAGCTGATTACGATAAGTACGATGGCTGTGAACAGTGCCAGGACATGCTTTTTAAAGAGCTTGAGAATCCTCACTCGGCATCTCTCCTTTCTTGATTGCGGTCGATAATTTCGTTGGCACGCCTTAGAAGACGCACCATCTCTTGGGTATCTGTTTCGCCGAGCTGCTCGAGGAAGGCCGCGGTGCGCTCCTCGAATTCCCGACGTTTGATTTCGAGATTCTGGAATCCCTTATCGGTCATCGTGACGTGTACACGACGACGGTCGGTCTTTGAGTGCTCGCGCTCGACCCAGCCCTTGGCTTCGAGAGTGCGTAAGATATTGGCGATGCGGGCACTCGAGACCCAGGCGCAATTTGCGAGTTCGCTCGGCGTGAGCGAACCGCCAGCGAGCATGAGGGCGCGCATGACAGCCATCTCGCCGCCGAGAGCTTTGTCCGCAGAGCGTGAAATGCGATGATGCATGCTGCCAAACTCAGTTAAGAGCTGACGCCCAAGCTCATGGAAATCGGTATCTTCCACCGAAAACCCCTAACACTAGAAACTATTTTCGGTGAAAGATGATACCCGCATATTCGGGCCTCATTCAGTGGGCAATATAAAGAGCGCATAAAGAGTTAAAAAATTCAATTGCTGAAGCGTTTCAAAGAACTATTATGCCCGCGGTTAGGCGAGGGGTTGTCACCACCATGACGACTGGGACTCATTTATCGCCACGTGCGATGCTCCAACTTCCCGCAAGGAGACACCTTATATAAAGGGGGATGGAGTCATGGCATTTGACTTCACGGGCAAGACCGCGATTGTCACGGGTGGCACTCAGGGCATTGGCCTCGAGATCGCCAAGGGCATCGTCGCGGGCGGCGGACACGTCGCGCTCATCGCAAGGAACGCTGCCAAGGGCGAGGCCGCTGTGGCCGAGCTTGGCGAGGGCAACAAGTTCTATCAGCTCGATGTTGCCGATGCGCCTAAGGCGCGTGAGACCGTCGAGCAGATTTTTACGGACCTGCCGCAAACCAACATCCTGATCAACTGCGCTGGCGTCATCAGCACCAAGAAGTTCGACGAGATCGATGACACCGAGTGGCGTCGCACCATCGACATCAACCTCAACGGCACCTTTACCATGATGAACGCCGTGTACCCGCACTTTAAGGCGGCCCATGCCGGCACTATCGTCAACGTGAGCTCTGTTGCTGGCAAGATCGGCGGCGGCCTGCTCGGCACCGCTGCCTACGCCAGCTCCAAAGCCGGTGTTAACGGTCTAACCAAGGCAGTCGCCAAGGAAGGCGGCAAGTTTGGCGTCCGCTGCAACGCCGTGTGCCCGTCGCTCACCCTTACCGATATGACCTCGATTCTCTCTGACGAGAACTCTCAGCGCATCATCAACGGTATTCCTCTGGGCCGCGCCGCCCAGGCCAGCGAGCCTGCGCAGATGGTGCTCTTCTTCGCTTCCGACCTCGCTAGCTTCGTGAACGGCGAGATCGGTGACTGCGACGGTGGCATCGTTCTGGACGGGTAATACCCCGCGACGTTAATTCGGCGACGGCTCCTGCGACTCGGGACCGTCGCCTTCTTTCTGACAAAGGCGCGTGCGGCTACGATTCGCATGCATCCAAAGGAGATATATATGAGTGAATCGACTGCGGTGGAGGCGCCGGCGGCAAAGGAGCCGTTCTTTAAGATGTCCTCCATCCCGGGTGCCAATATTTTGGTGCCGCTTTTGCTGGGCTGCCTGCTCAACACGCTATTCCCCGACCTATTCAAAACGCTCGGTAGCTTTACGCTTGGCATGACCCAGCAGGGCGCAGGCCCGCTCGTGGGCGCTTTTTTGCTTATCGTCGGTACGACGATTTCGTTTAAGAGTGCTCCTGCCGCCGCTGCCCGCGGCGCCATCATCATCGCCGTCAAGCAGATTGTGGTCGTTGCCGTGTCGCTGCTCATCCTTTATGTGTTCAACGACAACCTGTTTGGCATCTCTGCCATGGTGATGCTGGCGGCTTGCACCGGCGCCAACAACGCTATGTACGCTGGACTGATGGGCACCATGGGCAATGAAGCCGAGCGTGGCGCCGTCGCCATCACCACGCTGGTTGTCGGCCCTCCGGTAACGATGATCGTGCTCGGCGCCGCCGGCCAGGCCCCGATCGGCTGGTCGCTGGTGGGTGCCATCCTGCCAATCGTCGTCGGCATTATTCTGGGTAACCTGTTTCCGAGCTTTAAGAAGATGATGGCACCGGCACTTTCCGCCGTCATCGTGCTCGTCTTCTTTGCCATGGGCTCGACCATGACCTTTGGCCAGCTCATTAATGGCGGTCTCCCCGGTATTCTGCTCGGCGTGATCTGCTCGGTGGTCTTTGCAATTCCCGTTATCGCGGTCGATAAGCTCACAGGCGGTACGGGTGTCGCAGGTGCGGCCATTTCGAGCTGCGCCGGAGCCAATGTGGCCACGCCTGCTGCCATGGCAAGCGTCAACGAGGCCTTGTACGGCGGTGTGGTGCTCGCGACGGCCACGGCACAGATTGCTGCCTGTGCAATCGTGACTGCTATTTTGACCCCGCTGGTCACCAGCTGGTGCTACAAGCATTTTGAGGGCCAGCAGAGCAACAGCAAGGCAACGACCGACAAGGCCGCCTCAGCCGCCTAATGCCAAGCGGCAATCAAAGCTAAAAACTAGTCACGCCACAGGGCGGCCACGGGGGATCCCGTGGCCGCCCTGCAGTTTCTGTAGGGTCTCTGGAACACTTTACCCTGCTAAAGCTGGCATAACAGCTAGAGTGAACGTCGTACAAAGGCAAGGAAAAATACCAAACAAATCGGTGAACGGTAGTTGTTAGCGCTCGCATTTCCTGCGGGTTTGTAAAAAACGCCTTTATGATATAAAAAAAGAAACATATAACAGCCCAGATGGAGAGGGTCGCTATGTTATCCTTCTCAAACGGGTGAAATCTTGGGTTTTGGGTTGTAGTTCCAAGGTGGACAAACGTTTTCCCTGCACCAACGTGTGGTGAAGAACGGAAGAAGCCGGTAGTGCAAGCCGAACATTCAAGAATTCAATAAGCAGCGGTGTGAGAGAGCGCCGCATTACACGTAACTAGGAGCGTGGTTACACAATGCAGGAGGCATGGGAAGGCTTCAAGGAAGGCATCTGGACGGGAGAAGTTGACGTCCGAGACTTCATCCAGAAGAACTACACCCCCTACGAGGGCGACGAGTCGTTCCTCGCCGGCCCAACCGAGCGTACCAAGGAGCTGTGGGGCGAGGTTCTCGACCTGCTGCTTAAGGAGCGCGAGCAGGGCGGTGTCCTCGATATGGACACCAAGACCGTTACGGGTATCGTGAGCCACCCCGCTGGCTACATCGATAACGCCCATCGCGACAAGGAGACCATCGTCGGCCTCCAGACCGACAAGCCGCTCAAGCGCGCGCTGCACGTCAACGGCGGTATCCGCATCGCTTGCCAGGCTGCCAGCCAGCACGGCTACAAGATCGACGAGAACGTTGTCGAGCGCTACACCTTCGAGCGCAAGACCCACAACGCCGGCGTCTTCGATGTCTACACCCCCGAGATGCGCGCCTGCCGTTCGGCCCACATCATCACCGGTCTGCCCGATGGCTATGGCCGCGGCCGCATCATCGGCGACTACCGTCGTGTCGCCCTGTACGGTGTCGACTACCTGATCAAGGACAAGGAGGCCCAGAAGGCTTCCACCCCGACGGTCATGACCGCCGACAACATCCGCGATCGTGAGGAGCTGCAGGAGCAGATCCGCGCCCTCGGTGAGCTCAAGATGATGGCCGAGACCTATGGTTTCGACATTTCCAACCCTGCTACCAACACGCAGGAGGCCATCCAGTGGATGTACTTCGCCTACCTGGCTTCCGTCAAGGAGCAGAACGGCGCCGCTATGTCCATCGGCCGTACCTCTACGTTCATCGACATCTACGCTGAGCGCGACCTTGCCAACGGTACCTTCACCGAGGAGCAGATCCAGGAGTTCGTGGATCACTTCATCATGAAGCTCCGCATGGTCAAGTTTGCCCGTACCCCCGAGTACCAGGCCCTGTTTACCGGCGATCCGCAGTGGGTCACCGAGTCCATCGGCGGCATGGGTGTTGACGGCCGTACGCTCGTTACCAAGATGAGCTACCGCTACCTGCACACGCTCGAGAACATGGGCACCAGCCCCGAGCCCAACATGACCGTTCTGTGGTCGACCCGTCTGCCCGAGAACTTCAAGAAGTTCTGCGCCAAGACTTCTGTCGCCAGCTCCTCGATCCAGTACGAGAACGACGACCTCATGCGCGTTTACCACGGCGACGACTACGGCATCGCCTGCTGCGTGTCCTCCATGCGCATTGGCAAGGAGATGCAGTTCTTCGGCGCCCGTGCCAACCTGGCCAAGTGCCTGCTCTACGCACTCAACGGCGGTGTTGACGAGGTCTCCAAGAAGCAGGTCGGCCCCAAGTATCGCGCCGTCGAGGGCGATACGCTCGATTACGACGACGTTGTGGCCAAGTACAACGACATGATGAAGTGGCTCGCTGGCGTGTACGTCAACTCGCTGAACATCATTCACTACATGCACGACAAGTACTGCTACGAGCGCATCCAGATGGCTCTGCATGACAAGCACGTGCACCGCTGGTTCGCTACGGGTATCGCTGGCCTTTCCGTCGTGGCTGACTCCCTGTCCGCCATCAAGTACGCCAAGGTCCACCCCGTCCGTGACGAGAACGGCATCATCGTCGACTTCGAGACCGAGGGCGAGTTCCCCAAGTACGGTAACGACGACGACCGCGTCGACCAGATCGCTCACGACGTTGTGCACCAGTTCATGGAGTACATCCGCATGAACGACACCTACCGCAACTCCGTGCCCACGACCTCGGTTCTGACCATCACCTCCAACGTCGTGTACGGCAAGAAGACCGGTTCTACGCCTGATGGCCGCAAGGCTGGCCAGCCCTTCGCCCCGGGTGCTAACCCCATGCACAAGCGCGATAGCCACGGCGCCATCGCTTCGCTGTCTTCGGTTTCCAAGCTCCCGTTCCGCGATGCTCAGGACGGCATCTCCAACACCTTCTCCATCATCCCGGGTGCGCTCGGCAAGGAGGACCAGGTGTTCTTTGGCGATATCGACCTTGATCAGCTGGGCGAGTAACTATTGTTAGTGCTATACTAACAATAACGATTACTGATTAGTGCGCCGGTTTCGGCCGGCGCCTATCGATCGAAGGAGACACATTATGAAGGTTTCTGAAGTTTCCGAGACTCAGGCCGATAACCTGGTCCACATGCTCGACGCTTACGCCGAGAAGGGTGGCCACCACCTGAACATCAACGTCTTCAACCGTGAGACGCTGCTCGACGCTCAGGCTCACCCCGAGAAGTACCCGCAGCTGACCATTCGCGTTTCCGGCTACGCCGTGAACTTCCACACGCTCACCAAGGAGCAGCAGGACGAGGTCATTTCGCGTACCTTCCACGACAAGTTCTAAAGGGTTCAACTCCTGTAGGATTACTGGGGCCGGTTTTGGGTTATTTCCCAAAACGTCCTCGGACATGCAAAGAGGCTCCGCTGCGCGCGTTGCGCGGCGGAGCCTCTTTGCGTCCTGCGGGATGTTTTGGAAAATAACCCAAAACCGGCCATGTGGGGTCCTTTGGAGTCACCCTTTAGGCGGAACTCTCCTAATTATTTGGATGAGTCGTTTACTTACTTGTGCTGTTACCGTCTTCCCGCTGTTGTTGGGGTATGCTTTGTTCGTATGTAAACGTATGACATGTTGATGGGGGAGGTTGCTATGGCTCGCGAGGGCGCTCGTTCTAAGGATTCAGCTAAGCCTGGCATCAAGGAAGTTGCAGCGGTGGCGGGGGTTTCGCCTACTACGGTATCTCGCGTGCTTAATAATCGCGGCTATATTAGCCAAGAGACCCGCGATAAGGTCCATGCCGCGATGAAGCGCATCAACTATACGCCCAACGATATCGCCCGTGCCATGCTCAACGGTCGCCTGAATCTAATAGGTATGATCGTCCCCTATGTCAGCAGCCCGTTTCATGCACAAGCGGTTCAAGCCGTTGAGCGTACCCTGGCCGAAAACGGTTTTAAGATGCTGCTGTGCAATAGTGCCAATCGACCTGATCTTGAGCGTTCTTATATCGATATGCTTCGGCGCAATATGGTTGATGGCGTCATTGTCAACTCGCTTAATATCGGTGCCGAGGCGTATGCCGAGATGGGTTTGAGTCTGGTTGGTATCGACTGCGACCTTGGCGAGGCCTCTGTTCAGATTGCGAGCGACAGCTATAGTATCGGCGAACTTGCCACGCGTCGCCTGATCGATGACGGGTGTTCGCGCATCCTGTGCCTGCGCAGCAATAGCCGCATGCGCATGCCTGCCAATAAGCGTACCGATGCCTACCTCGATGTTGTTGAGCAGGCCGGTTTGCCCGCGCTTGTCCGTGAGGTCGAGTTCGTTAAGCCCGACGACGAAAAGAGCGCGGTCGTTGCGAAGATCCTCGATGAGAACCCCGATATTGACGGCATCTTTGCGGGAGACGACACGATGGCGGCTATCTGTCTTAACGTGATGAAGCAGCGCGGCTTGAGCGCTCCGGGCGATATTAAGGTCGTGGGCGCGGATGGTGCCCGCCGCACTATGACGTTTATGCCTGACTTAACAACCGTACGCCAAGATATCGATCGCATCGGAGAGCTCGCGGCGCAATCCATCATTGCTCTTATTAACGGCGAAAAGCCCGAATCGAATATCAAGCTCCCCGTTGAACTCATTGAGGGTAAAACCGCGTAGTTCATCCCGTGCCAAAAGAATTCCTCAAACACCTCTGATGACCGTTCGCCGGCATATGTCAACCGTTTGCCGACGACTGGAACTGCGAAAAGACGTATTGGTGTGAAAACGTTTGACATATGAAAACGATTGACATATCTTGCAGTTGTACCGAGTTAGTATCTCGTGAGAAAGGAAGTCTCGGATGCACAAGGTGTATTACCAGCCTGAGGGAATTTGGGTAGGCGACATCATGCCGTACGGCGAGGACGGCACGTTCTATCTCTATCATCAGCGTGACACGCGAAACCCCGGACCTTTCGGAGAGCCGTTTGGCTGGGCACTCGCGACAACCAAGGACTTCGTCAATTACAAAGACTTTGGCGAGAGCCTTGAGCGTGGCGGCGACGAGGAAGTCGACCAGTATGTTTATGCCGGCACGGTGTTTAAGGTGGGCGACAAGTACCATGCGCTCTACACTGGTTGCAATCGCGATAAGGTCAAGGCACGCTTGATGAAGCAGGTTCTTCTTCACGCAACGAGTGACGACGCCGTCAAGTGGGAGAAGAACATCGCCGAGACGCTGCTTCCGCCCCAGGAGGGTTACGATGACCGCAACTGGCGCGATCCCTTTGTGCTTTGGGATGAGGAGAACGAAGAGTACATGCTCATCCTCGGCACGCGTGTGGGCGAGGACAAGCGTCTGATGACCGGTCGTCTGGTCAAGTTCACCTCCAAGGACCTGGATACCTGGGAGTTCCAGGGCGACTGGTGGAATCCGGGCCTGTACACCATGTTCGAGATGCCTGATCTCTTTAAGATGGGCGACTGGTGGTATCTGGTGTTCTCCGAGTACAGTGATGGCAACAAGACCCGTTACCGCATGTCTCGCTCTATCAACGGTCCTTGGATCACTCCTGCGGACGATTCCTTCGATGGCCGCGCGTACTATGCCGCGCGTACCGCATTTGACGGCGAGCGCCGCGTTCTCTTTGGTTGGGTTCCTACGCGTGACGAGGGCGGCGACCCCAGCTCTTACCTGTGGGGTGGCACCTTTATGCCCCTCGAGATCGTTCAGCGTGCCGACGGAACGCTCGGCACCAAGCTTCCTGATAGCATGCTTGGCGCCTTTGGCGAGGCTAAGGCAGTCGAGGCCTTTGAGCTCTCCTGCGAGTCGGGCAAGGTCGAGCAGGTGCTCGCCGCGGATGCCGGTTCCACCTATATGCTCGATGCCGACATCGAGCTCGCCGGTGACGCTGCCGGCTTCTCGGTGAAGCTTGCCGAGGACGCCGAGTCCGGTCTTGCCTATGAGTTCCGCGCCAACCTGCGTGAGGGCAAGCTCGAGTTTACGGCGGCCCCCCAGTATCCGTGGTTCCAGGTCAACAACATGGGCCTCGAGCGTCCGTTGTTCTTTAAGGGCGAGGGCACTCATCATGTGCGCCTGGTCGTCGACGACGACATCGCGACCATCTTTGTCGATGATGTTGCGCTTAACGCTCGATTCTGCAATAAGCAGGGCCAGGGTGTGGCGCTGACGGTCACCGACGGTACGCTTAAGTGCGCAAATGCAACGATCGCGTCTCTGTAATGGCATCAAAACGTCTTATGCTTTCGTAAAGGAATGGAGAGGAACATGGACTACAAAGTAGTGTCTCAGCAAGTCGTCGATAACGTCGGCGGTCTGGAGAACATCGAGGGCGCCACGCATTGCGTTACGCGTCTGCGTCTGGTGCTCAAGGATACGAGCAAGTACAACAAGGCCGAGCTCGAGAACATCGATGGCGTCAAGGGCGTGCTGTACAACAGCGGCCAGCTCATGATCATCTTCGGTACCGGTACCGTCAACAAGGTTTACGATGAGTTTATGGCTCTGACGGGCGTTAAGGAGATCAGCGCTTCCGAGGTCAAGGGCGCCGAGGCGGACAAGAAGGGCAAGTTCTTCTCGGTCCTCAAGGTATTCTCGGACATCTTTATCCCCATCATTCCCGCTTTCGTCGGCGCTGCTATCATCATCGGCCTTAAGTCGCTGATCGTTGCCAACGGCCTCTTTGGCATGGAGGGCAGCCTCGCCGATCACAGCGAGTTCCTCAAGAACCTCGCAAGCTTCTTTGCCATTATCGCCACCACCTTCGACTACCTACCTGTCCTGGTTATGTACAGCGCGGTCAAGCGTTTTGGCGGTAACCCGATCCTGGGCATCCTCGTCGGTATCGTCATGGTTCACCCGAGCCTTATGAACCGTAACACGTTCGTTATGGACCCGACGGGTGCTGAGTACTGGAACTTCGGTCCGCTCTCCATTCCCATGGTTGCTTTCCAGGGCGGCGTGTTCCCTGCAATCCTGACTGCCTGGTTTATGGCCAAGGTCGAGAAGATTGCCCAGAAGTACATCCCCGAGGTCGTTTCGTTCGTCTTTGTCCCGACCGTTACCCTGATTCTTGCTAACGTCGCCCTGTTCACCGTGTTCGGCCCGCTCGGCAACCTGATCGGCGACGTCCTCGCCGGCGTAATCGATATCCTGTACAACAGGATGGGCGTCTTCGGTGCCTTTGTCTTTGCCGCATTCCTGCAGCCGCTCGTCGTTACCGGTACGCATCAGTTCATCCAGGGTATCGAGGCAAACCTCGTTGCCACGACTGGCTTCAACTACATCCAGGCCATCTGGTCGGTTTCCATCATCGCCCAGGGCGGCGGCGCCATCGGCATGTACCTCATTCACAAGAAGCATTCCAAAGAGCGCAACATCTGCATGTCGTCCTTTATCCCGACGCTGGTCGGTATCTCCGAGCCCGCAATCTTTGCTGCAAACATGCGCTACTCGATCATCCCGTTCATCTGCGCTTGCATCGGTGCAGGCTGCGGCGGTGCCTTCGTGAAGCTCTTTGAGGTGCGCGCCATCGGTCAGGGTCTGACCGGCGTGCTTGGCCTGCTCATCGTCACGCCCGAGACGCTCGTGTGGTATGTGGCTGGCAATCTCATCGCCTTTATCGTGCCGATCGTCTTGATCTTTGCCTACAACAAGGCAAAGGGCGTGCCGACCACTGATGAAGAGGGCGCTGGTGCTGGCTTTGATGTCAGCTTCTAGTTGAGCCGTTCAGCGTAATCTGAGGATAAGTCCATTTGGGGAAGGGCGTTCGACTCGTGTGAGTCGAGCGTCCTTCCCCATAGACGAGAAAGTCAACGGCGATGTTTAATCAAAAAAATAAGGTGACACGCGCGGACTATGAGCAGTGGCGTGCCGGACAGGATGAGACGGCGGGTCGCATCGCGTCCGACCCCGATAGGCTCCTGTTCCATGTGGAGCCTGAGCTTGGCTGGCTCAACGACCCCAACGGTTTGGTGCAGATCGGTGATACGTATCACATCTATCACCAATACGATCCATTCGATGCTGCGCATGGCGGTCCAGTGCTTTGGAATCATCTGACAACAAAGGATTTTGTGACGTACGAGAATCGCGGCCCTGTGCTGTTCCCCGATTCCGATTTGGATTCGAGCGGAGCGTATTCTGGTTCTGCCTTTGTACACGACGGCAAGATTCACTACTTCTATACCGGCAACGTCAAGCATTTTGACCGCGATGATTACGACTACGTGTTGACGGGCCGTGAGCAAAACCAGATTCATGTGGTTGCCGAGAACCCCGACGAATTGGGCGAGAAGCGCATAGCTGTTGGGCCGGTCGATTACCCCGACGATATCGGTACGCACGTGCGTGATCCCAAAATCCTTGAACACGATGGTATCTACTACATGGTTCTGGGCGCTCGTACGAAAGACGACCGCGGCTGCGTGCTTGTCTATACCTCGAGCAATCTAGAGGACTGGAGCTATGCGACGCGCATTGAGTTGGGCGAGAAGTTTGGCTTTATGTGGGAGTGCCCCGATCTGTTTGAGCTCGATGGTGAGCTTATTCTCGTTTGCTGTCCGCAGGGTGTGTCCGCCGATGGATGGCGTTACCGCAATCCGCACCAGTGCGTGTGGTTTCCCATCGAGGCCGATTGGGAGGCGCCGAGTTTTAAGATCGCCGGGCAGGGCATGCCCCCGATGGTCGATGCCGGCTTTGATTTCTACGCACCGCAGTCTTTTGAGGATGCTGCGGGTCGGCGTTTGATGATCGGGTGGTCGGGTTGCCCCGATGCGACGGCAAAAAGCCCGACGGTGGCACGCGGGTGGCAGTGCGCGTTGACGGTGCCGAGAAAACTGAGCATGCGCGATGGTAAGCTCTGTCAGCAGCCGGTGCACGAGATTGAGAGGATGCGCGGCGACTGCGTTTGCGCGACAGGCGGTGAAACCGTTGAGGAGCCGGGCCGCCTGTTTGATCTTGTGGTTTCCTGTGAGGGCGCCCAGGTGATCGAGCTCGAAATCCGCAAGGGTGTCTTTGTGCGCTATGCAGACGGGATGCTTACCCTCGACATGGGTGACGAAGGCTATGGGCGCGACCAGAGGTTGATCGAGCTCAGCGAGCTTCGCGACCTGCGCGTGCTTTCGGACACTACGATGGTCGAGATTTTTGCAAATGGCGGCGAGGCGGCACTTACGAGCCGTACCTATTCGCCGGCGGTTCCGGCGATGGAGCTGCACGCCGAGGGTGCGGCATCGATGAATTTCTACCGCCTCGTGCATTAACCGTGCGTGGAGCACGATTGGATTTGCTGGACGGAATGTGTCGCAGTTGTCGCGGCCAACTACCGCTTACCGCATATAGCGACCGTTTGTGGAATAAGTAACCCTCCTTAATAAACCGTGTGGAATCCTAGATAAGCACGGAGTTTTCCAGGGAGACGCTGTCCTTTGTTGTGTGCAAGGGGCGGCGTCTCTTTGGCGCTTGGACGCCGTTGTGCAACAGTGCGGCGGCGCGTGCCATGTATTGAAAAGCCAATGTCGAGATGGGTCGTGATAATAATGGGCAAGTACGTAATCGTGGTTGAGTCTGGGTCGGATGTGACGCCGGAGCTCTGCGAGCGCTACGGCATCGTGCGCGTGCCCATGCATGTCACGATTGGTGACGAGACCGTCGAGGACGGCTCGATCGATCCGCTCGAGATTTATTCGCGCTGCAACGAGTTTGGCGTGATGCCCAAGACCAGCGGCTGCGCGCCTGCGGATTTTGCTCACGTGTACGACCGCATTCACGCTGAGCAGCCCGATGCGACTATTCTGCATCTCGCGTATTCCGAGGCCACGACCTGCTCGCATCAATCATCGAAGATCGCCGCCAAGGGTCGCGACTACGTGTTCTCTATGGACACGCGCTTTGTCTCGGTAGGCCAGTCGCTCGTTGTCGTCGAGACCGCCAAATACATCGAGGCTCACCCCGATGCCACCGTCGACGAGATCTTTGCATTTACGAATTCCGTCATGGACCGCGTGCTGCTGGGCTTTGTTCCTACCGATCTTGCCTTTCTTAAGGCGGGCGGTCGCTTGTCCAACGTCGCATTCCTTGGCGCCCATCTGCTCAAGATTAAGCCCTGCATTGAGGTGACGGGCGGCAAGTTCGTGGCGACCAAGAAGTTCCGCGGCTCTATGCTCAAGTGCGCCCGCGCCTTTATTGACCACATGGTTGCGAAGGGCGAGATTGACTACTCGCACATTGGCCTGGCGTATTCGGTGGGCCTTTCCCAGGAGCTGCGCGATGACATGGAGGTCTATGCGCATGATCTGGGCTTTAAGGACGTTACCTGGACTCAGGTCGGCGGCGTCATCTCGAGCCATTGCGGCCCGACCGCCTTCGGTGCGGTGCTCACGCTTAAGGCGTAAAGGCCGCAGGCGAGCGTTCTTCAGCCTGACATCTCGACGTAGCCCCCAGCCATGGTGATGGGGGATAGATTAAAACGTGCCGTTCTAGTCCGAGACGTTTAAACGCAAACGCATGGGCTAGAATGACTCTGGCATTTTAATTGGTTGCATCCAAGGAGAGGCAAGGTAGCGCGAATGGCAGAAATGACGCTTGAGGGTGTGGACGCTCGTCCCGAGGACTCTGCGTTTGCCCTTGGCCGCGTGCATTCGATCGAGACGATGGGAACGGTCGACGGACCCGGCATCCGCTTTGTGGTGTTTGTTCAGGGCTGTCCCATGCGCTGCGCGTATTGCCACAATCCCGATACCTGGTCGGTCAACGGCGGCACCATGGTGACCGTCGAACACCTGATGGATGAGTTCCAGAGTAACCACGAGTTCTATCGCAGCGGTGGCATTACGGTGTCCGGCGGCGAGCCGCTCCTGCAGCCCGAGTTTTTGGCCGATCTGTTTCGTGCTATGCATAACAACCCCGATGGCCGTGTACATACCTGCCTAGATAGCTGTGGCTATGCATTTGACCCCAACCACCCCGAGAAGTTCGATGCCGTGCTCAACGAGACCGACATGGTACTGCTCGATATTAAGCATGCCGACCCGGTCGAGCATAAAAAGCTGACCGGTTGCGATCCCGCACGCATCTTGGCGTTCGGCGATGAACTTGCACGTCGCAAGATCAAGGTCGTTATCCGCCACGTGGTGGTGCCGGGCATTACCGACACGGTGGAGGAGTGCGAGAAGCTCGGTCGCCTCATCGCTCCATGGCACAACGTGGTGGGCCTGGAAATGCTGCCGTATCACACGATGGGTGTCGTCAAGTACGAGCAACTGGGCATTCCCTATAAGCTTGAGGGCGTACCTCAGATGGATACCGCGCGCATGCCCGAGCTGCGCAATGCCGTTATGGCCGGTATGAAAAAGCGCCGTGCGGAGCTCAGGTCGGCCATCGGCTAACAAGCCATTTTTGCCCCTTTATGATACCCGAGCTGTACTGGCCTAACGGCTTGGTGCTGACACGGTTGAGCCAAAATGCTGGTACCATACCGTGGATAAGCAATTTGCACGGATTTGGGGGATGGCATGGCAACCATCGCGATCATAGGCGCACTCGAAAAAGAGGTTGCGCAGATTAAGGAAGAGCTGAGTGGCACGCATGAGTCGCAGGAGGCGGGCTTGACCGTTGTGAACGGTGGGCTTTCGGGTCTGACAGTAGTCGCCACGACGGCAGGCATGGGGACCGTGAACGCCGCTGCCGCAACGCAGCATCTCATCAGCAAATACGCCCCGCAGGCCGTTGTGTTTTCGGGCATTGCGGGCGGCCTAAACCCTAAACTCCATATTAACGACGTGGTTATAGGCAAGTGCCTGCGCTATCTGGATACCGATACGGCACTCATCGCCGAGTCGGCGCCGGGGCTCGAGGAGTTTGTCTCGACACCGGCGTTGGCTGATGTTGCCGCCGCCGTGCTTGCCGAGCATGGATTTGTGGATGCCTCGGCGGATGAGACTTCTGCGGAGAAGGACCCCAAGCAGTTCCTGTGTGGCACTATCGCCACGGGTGATCGCTTTGTTACGGGTGACGCCATGCGTAACGCTGCGATTGAGGCCACGCATGCCGATTGCGTCGAGATGGAGGGCGCGGCAATTGCGCACATCGCGGCCAAGAATGGTGTCGATTGCCTGGTACTGCGCGCTATCAGCGATAATTGTGACGAGGCATATGACGCGTTTTGCGAGCGCGAGTTCGATCTGGACGAGTACGCTCGCACCGCGAGCGGCATCACGCTTGACATCGTTCGTCGTATCGCCGCCGCGCAATAGCACGCCCGTTTTGTAAGAACCTACGACCAAGGAGTGTCCATGGCCGATTCCATTAACTATCAGCTTGCCAAGTTTGTTGCCAGCTACGGCAAGGTTTCGCAGATCCCCGAGTCCACCTGTCCCGAGGTGAGCTTTGTGGGCCGCTCCAATGTGGGCAAGTCGTCTATCATGAACAAACTCTTTGGCCGCAAGAACCTGGTCAAGGTTTCGAGTACGCCGGGCAAGACGAGCAACATCAATTTCTTCGAGGCCGACGACGTGCACTTTGTGGACCTGCCGGGCTACGGTTTCGCCCGTCGTTCCAAGGCCGAGCGCGACCGCTGGGCTGAGCTTATCGGCGACTTCTTCGACTCCGAGCGCAGCTTTAACCTGGTCGTATCGCTGGTGGATATTCGTCACGACCCCAGTAAGCTCGACCATGACATGATCGATTACCTGCAGGGCAACGAGTTCAACTTTATCGTCTGCCTCACCAAGGCCGACAAACTCAGCCGTACCCAGCAGGCCCGCCAGTCAGCAGCCATCAAAAAGCAGCTCAACGTCCCGGCCGAGAACGTAATCATCACAAGCTCCCAAACCGGCACCGGCATCGACGAACTCAAACGCCGCATCGCCGAGGCCTGCCTCTAGTAAGGGCTCCAGCCTAGCAAGAGCCCCTACCAATAAAAGGCCATAATTTCAGCCCGGCGCCCCTTCAAAGCGTGGGTCCCTGTAGACATCGCTAGTCACGTTACCATAGGGCCACCCAGGGGCATCCCCTTAAAAACATTCCGCAGCACGAGGCCCGCCTATCCGATGCTCCGAAGGAGCAGGATAAGCGGGCCTCAAGTGCGAGGACGTTTTTAAGGGGATGCCCCCGGGTGGCCCGGACAGACCGATCGGCGATGTCTACAGGTACTCGATTTGAGCGCCCTCGGTGTCGCACGTCAGAATATGCGTATCACACTTGGGGAACTGCTCACGCAGCTTGACCTGCAGAAACTTTGCCACGATGGTGTCGTCGGTCACAGCCATGAGGGTCGAGCCTGAGCCGCTAATCCAGATGGTCTTAGCGCCGCCGTTAAGGCAGGTGTCGCGCACGGCGTTGTAGTCGGGAATCAGGCGGCGACGATAAGGCTCCTGAATGCGGTCGTCATTGGCAGCGGCAATCAGGTCCAGGTCACCAGTCTCCAGGCCGCGCGTCATGCCGGCGATGCGGCCCATTTGCCATACGGCGGTGGAGAGTGGAATCTCCTGCGGCACGACCTTGCGCGCCTCGCTCGTATGTACCTCGTAGGGCGGAATCACGGTAATAAAACGCAAGCGATCGCTCACCTCGTAGCGCAGACATTGGGGGAGCGAATCGGTCGGCGTAAAGGAGCAGACGGCGCCGCCAAGGATGGCGGGGGCGACGTTATCGGGATGGCCCTCGACCTCGGTGGCGATGCGGACGAGTTCGGCGCGGTCGACGGTGTGGCCTGTCAGCGCGGCGGCAGCCATGATGCCGGCGACGACGCAGGTGGAGCTGGAACCCAGGCCGCGGGCGACGGGGACGTCGGTCTGAATGTCGATAGCGACGGGGAAGGCCGGCTCGCCCCATGCGGCCAGCGCATCGACAAAGCTCACATAGACCAGGTTATTCTCGTTTTGGAACTCCTTGGGGCAGCCCGTGATGGTGAGCTTGTCGGCGCGCTCGAAGGTGAAGTGCGAGTAGAGGCCGACGGCCATGCCGAGGGTGTCGTAGCCGATGCCTAGGTTGGCGCTTGTTGCTGGGACGGTGATTTTGATCATGTGGGTCCTCCTGGCGTGCCTGGCTGTTTAGTTCGCTGCTCGGACAGTCCTGCGCAAGACGGAAAGCACATTAAGTGCTTTCCTTTGCGTGCGGAACTCACGACGAACTAAACAGCCAGGCACGCTGCGCGCGTTCGTCATCATCCCGAGGGTTATCTGATGAAAGAAGGTGCGCCGGCTTTCGCCGGCGCTTAATAAGGGATCTAGTTGGTGCTCATTCGTTTTGCTGCGGACTCGACGTAGCTGGCCATTTCGTCGACGTCACAGACGTCTTCGAAGCGGACAGGTTTGGACTCGAGCTCGGCGAGCTGGGTCGGGGCGACCGTGTTGGTGGCCTGCTCGAGCACGCGCATAGCCTCAAAATCGTCCTCGGGAACGTTGAGGCCCAGGGCATCGCAGCAGGCGCGCGGGAACTTGTAGGGGCTGGCGGTCGAAAGCAGCACGCGGGCCTTGGCGCCCTCGGCGGGAGCGACCTTTTCAAAGACGTGATAGCCGCAAGCGGTGTGCGGGTCGATCACGTAGCCGTTGGCGTCCCAGCAACTCTTGATGGCAGCGCGGACCTCGTCCTCGCTGGCCCAGCCGCAGCCAAAGACGCTCTGAATCTTGGCCAGCAGCTCGGCGGGCACCTCGTAGCGACCAGTCTGTGCCAGCTGCTCCATAAGGCCGGCAACGAGCTCGCAGTCGCCGTCGGACAGGAAGTAGAGCATGCGCTCGAGGTTGGAGCTGATGAGGATGTCCATCGACGGCGAAATGGTCGTGAAGAACGGGCGGTTGCGGTCGTAGACGCCGGTGGTCAGGAAGTCGGCAAGCACGTTGTTCTTGTCGCTCGCGACGATGAGCTTGGCGACGGGCAGGCCCATGCGCTTGGCGTAGTAGCCGGCCAAGATATCGCCAAAGTTGCCGGTGGGCACACAGAACTCTACGGCGTCGCCAGCCTCGATAGCGCCGGCGCGCAGCAGCTGCGCATAGGCGGCAAAGTAGTAGACAACCTGCGGTACCAGACGGCCGACATTGATAGAGTTGGCGCTCGAAAGCACCGTGCCGGCGGCTTCCAGACGCTCGGCAAGCTCCTTATCGGCAAAGATGCGCTTGACGGCGCTCTGGGCGTCGTCAAAGTTGCCGCGGATGCCGCAGACGGCGACGTTGTCGCCCTCCTGCGTGGACATCTGCAGGTTCTGGACGTGGCTGACCTTGCCCTCGGGATAAAAGACGGTGATGCCCGTGCCCGGAGCGTCGGCAAAACCGGCGAGTGCGGCCTTGCCCGTGTCGCCCGACGTGGCGGTGACGATCATGATGCGCTCAGCGCCGCCGTCCTTGGCGGAAGTGCGGGCCATGAGGCGGGGGAGCATCTGTAGGGCGACGTCCTTGAAGGCGCTTGTGGGGCCGCCAAAGAGCTCCATCACATAGGTCTGAGGGGCGTCAGCACCCGGCGCTGCGTCGAGTTTGACGAGCGGCGTAACCTCTTCACTCGCGAACGTGCCGCGGTATGCCTCGTCGACACACGCCGAAATTTCTTCGGCCGTGTAATCATTCAGTAACATTCCCAACACATCTTGAGCGATTTCAAAGTACGATTTATCTGCAAGCGAGCTGATATCGACCTGCTGGGTGCCAAGCTCGTCCGAGACAAACAAACCCCCGTCGGGAGCGATGCCGGTGCGGATTGCCACCTTACTTGAGCACGATAAAGTGCGTCCTCGTGTACTATGATAAGTTCCCATATAACACTGCTCCTCGGATGCCTTGGTCCCAATCGGTGAAACCATGGTATCAGAGCGCGCAAAATAGGTTCGCAGAGGCTTTTTAGAAAGGTAACCTCCAGCCCATGATTAAGATTGCCAAGTTTGGCGGCTCGTCGGTCGCCGACGCCGAACACTTTAAGAAGATCAAGGCCATCGTCGATGCCGACCCGGCTCGCCGTTTTGTGGTGGTTTCCGCCTGTGGTCGCCGCTTTAAGGGCGACACCAAGGTGACCGACCTGCTCTACCTGGTTAACGCGCACGTTAAGTACCACGTGTCGTGCGAGGAGCTGCTCGAGGACATCGGCCAGCGCTATTTTGATATCGCTGACGAGCTGGAGCTCACCTATCCCATCCGTGAGGAGTTCGCGGCTTTTGCCGAGCGCGCCCGCTCGGGCGGTTACTCCACCGAGGAGCTCGTGAGCCGCGGCGAGTACTTCACCGCTCGCCTGATGGCTGAGTACCTGGGCCTACCGTTCCTGGACGCCGCGACGGTTGTGGCGTTCCATCACGACGGTACGCTCAGCATGAACCGCACCTCCGAGCTGGTGCAAGAGTACGGTCAGCAGGGCGGCTTCGTTATGCCTGGCTTCTACGGCGCGACGCGCGAGGGCCAGATCAAGCTGCTCGACCGTGGCGGCGGCGACATTTCCGGCTCGATCCTGGCCAAGTGCCTAGGCGCCGACCTGTACGAGAACTGGACCGACGTTTCGGGCTTCTATTCTGCCGATCCTCGCATTGTGCCCGAGGCTCAGCCCATTGCGCGCGTTACCTACGAGGAGCTGCGCGAGCTTTCGTACATGGGCGCAAGCGTCCTGCACGAGGAGGCCGTGTTCCCTGTGCGTGAGGCGGGAATTCCGCTGGTCATCAAGAACACCAATGCGCCGCAGGACCCCGGCACCATCATTAGCGAGACGGCTGATGAGGGCGAGGCGGAGCCCATCATTACCGGCGTGACCGGCAAGCGCGGCTTTGTCGCCATCAACGTCGCCCGCGACCGCACCAAGCCCCGTGTTGGCTTTATGCGCCGTGCGCTTTCGGTGTTCGAACGCTATGACGTCTCCGTCGAGCACATGCCCACCGGTGTCGACCGCTTTGGCGCCGTGGTGCAGGAGCAGGATGTGCACGACTCGCTGTACTCGCTCGTGGGCGACATTCAGCAGGAGGTCGAGCCGCTCGAGATCGAGGTCGTCGAGGGCCTGGCGCTTATCGCGACCGTCGGCCGTAACCTGCGCGGGCGCGCAGGTATTTCGGGTCACCTGTTTGGCATGCTTGGCCAGGCCGGCGTGAGCGTGCGTATGATTTCGCAGAGCTGTGACGAGATCAACATCATTATCGGTGTCGAGGAGAAGGACTTCGACCTAGCGATTCAGACCATTTACCGTGCCTTCTCCGACGAAAACGGCATTGTGAAGGTCTCCGACCTGGAGGCTCCCGCGCCGGTCGATCCCGCCCTGGTCGCGCTCCACAAGTAGCTGCCATCCCGTTGATTTTTTGGGACATGTCTCAAAAATCTACGGCGGGGCGTTTCGTTTCGGTTTCGTTTCGACGGGGCGGGTTTCGTGCCCGCCCCGTTCTTGTATACACTGGCAACAATAATCGGCCTGCTCGGCGTGCGGGCAAAAGCCACAACCTTTAAAGGGGGAAGCATGAAACAGTACACGGTTGCTATTTTGGGCGCGACGGGAGCTGTAGGCACCCAGATGCTCGAGTGCCTCAACGAGCAGGAGTTTCCGGTCGGTAAGCTCAAGCTGCTGGCGAGCGCGCGCTCTGCGGGCAAGACCGTTGAGTTCCGCGGCGAGCAAATCGTGATCGAAGAGGCTTGCCCCGAGGCCTTTGAGGGCTGCGATATTGTGCTCGGAGCCGCCGGCGACGATATCGCGAAGGAGCTGCTGCCCGAGGCCGTCAAGCGCGGCGCTGTCGTGGTCGACAACAGCCATGCCTTCCGCATGGATCCCGAGGTGCCGCTGGTCGTACCCGAGATCAATGCCGACGATATCAAGTGGCATCACGGCCTTATCGCCAACCCCAACTGCGCGACCATTATCGGCCTGGTTCCCACCTGGCCGCTGCATCAGCTCGCCGGCGTGAAGCGCATGATCGTCTCGACGTACCAGGCGGCTTCGGGCGCTGGCGCTCCCGGTATGGCCGAGCTCGAGGCCCAGCTGGCCGCCCTGGGCCGTGGCGAGGAGATTCCCGAGCCGCGCGCTTTTGCCGCCCAGCTGGCGAGCAACCTGATTCCGCAGATTGGCGGCGTCAAGGAGGAGGGCTTTACCTCCGAGGAGATGAAGCTGCAAAACGAGGGCCGCAAGATTATGCACCTGCCCGAGCTGCGCGTGAACTGCACCTGCGTGCGCGTTCCTGTGCTGCGTTCGCACTCCGAGAGCATTACGCTCGAGTTTGAGCGCGATATAACGGTTGAGGAGGCCCGTGCTGCGCTGGCTGCCGCTCCCGGCGTCAAGCTGGTTGACGATATGGCTGCCGAGGATGCGCACGATCGCTTCCCCATGCCGATGGACACCTCCGACCAGGACCTGATTTGGGTCGGCCGCGTGCGTCGCGACATCTCGAACCCCGAGGCTGCGCGTGGCATCACCTTCTGGTGCTGCGGCGACCAAATCCGTAAGGGCGCGGCAACCAACGCCGTCCAGATCGCTAAGCTGCTCTGCGAGTAGTGTGACCTGTCCGGCGGGGGCCGGGCTTAGTTTTCAGAACGTCCTCGACCATGTGTGGCGCCTTGTCCTGCTCCTTCGGAGCCGCGGACAAGGCGCCACACTGGTCTGCGGAGTGTTCTGAAAACTAAGCCCGGCCCCCGCCTGCGGTGACGCTGCTGCGAGCGGCCTGCGATGGGGCTGTTGTTGGTTGAGGCCGCTGGGCTGATGTGGGGGCGCGTGGCTGTTGCGAGCCCTGGTCCCGGCGGCGGCCTCGGCGCTTTGCGCCTGCCGCCTTTGGGGACTGTGGGGTCGATTGGGGTTGTCTGCACAATTCGCGGTATTATGTTGCGGAGTTTTGAAAGGAGCCGCTGGTGGTCACGACGACGTTTGCTTCGCCTTTGGGCGAAATCCTGCTTGCCGCTGATGGCCGCGGTTTGACGGGGCTTTGGTTTGAGGGGCAGGAGCACTTTGGCTCCACGCTTCTCAAAGAAGATCCCGAACATGTTGAAGGCGCCGATGCGGTTTCTGGTGCTGGCGGCATGTCTTCGGTGAATCCGACAAACGGTGCTGCCTCGTCGGTACTTGAGCGTTCTTGGGCTTGGCTGAATGCTTATTTTGCGGGGCAGGAGCCTCGGTTTACGCCGCCGTTGCATATGATTGGTACGGCGTTTCAGCGCGAGGTTTGGTTTGAGCTGCTTTCTATCCCGCGTGGCGAGGTCGCTACGTATGGTGAGATCGCCCAGCGTGTTACGGCTCGACATCGTGTACCGGGAAACGAAGCACCCGTTGCGTCTCCCCGTGCCGTGGGGGCCGCGGTCGCGCGCAATCCCATTTCGATTATTGTGCCGTGCCATCGCGTGGTTGCCGCCGATGGTTCGCTTAACGGGTATGCCGGCGGGCTTGACCGCAAGGAGTGGCTGCTTCGGCTTGAGGGCGCGTACGAGGACTAACGTTCGAGCACTTTGCATAGCCAAGATGCCGTGAAAGAACGGGACATGCTTTCCGAATGGAGGCTCAGACGGAAACTACGTCCCGGAATTCCGTTTTAAAGCGGGATGCGCTTTCCGAATGGCGTTCCAAGCGGAAACCGTGTCCCGGAATACAGCCTCAGAGTGGGACGCCGTTTCCGGCTGAGACCACCTGCCTGGACATCGATCTACGCCCGCTCCTGCAGGGCGTAGATGGACTTATCCATGTTGAACAGGTAAGCCACAACGCAGACAATAATGAACATCGGCAAGTTACCAAAGCCGAAGACTTCGCAGCCAATAAGGATGGGTGCGAGCAGCGTATTGGTGGCGCTGCCAAAGACGGCTGCGTAGCCCAGTGAGGCGCAGAGCTCGACGGGCATGCCGAGAATCCCGGCGAGTACGACACCCAGGCTGGCTCCGATGGAGAACAACGGCGTCACCTCGCCACCCTGATATCCTGCGGCAAGCGTGGTAATGGTGAGTGCGAATTTGAGTGCCCAGTCCCAAGGTATGATGGCGACCTTGCCGTCACCGTCGAGCGCCGCGGATATCAGATTGGTGCCAAGCCCGCAGTATCGACCCTGCCATAGTGCGAACAGAATCGCCGATAACGCGATGCCCATAACGGCGATGCGTGCATAGGGGTTGGGGAACAGCCGCGCCGCAAGTGTTTTGGCATGTGCAAGGCACCAGGCAAAGGCGCCGCCCACCATACCAAACGCGATGCCCAACAGTGCCAGCCGTCCAAGACCGGGGAGGTCGAGCGCATACGAGGCGGTAACGGCGACCTCGAACTTCTCGAGCCCCAGGGCGCCGGAGGTCATGCTTGCGGCAAGTGAAGCCGTAAGCGCGGGGAGCAACGCGCGGTATTCCATGCGTCCGGCGACCAGCACTTCGATAGCAAAGACCGTAGCAGCGAGCGGCGTTCGAAAGAGTCCGGCAAAGCCAGCGGCCATACCAATGAGCAAAAACGTGTTGCCGGGGTTTCGGAAAGGTAGACGCCTGCCGATCCAGTGCGAGACGGTTGCACCAATCTGCACGGCCACGCCCTCGCGCCCCGCACTGCCGCCAAAGAGGTGCGTCCCCCACGTGCTCAACATAATGAGCGGCACCAAACGCGGGGAGATGGCATCCTCGCGTCCGTGACCTACGTCAAATACCAGGCTCATGCCCCGATCGGTGCCTTTACCCCAGGTGCGGTAGGCAAATACGATGGCCAAGCCCATGAGGGCGAGGAAGGGAAGGAGCAGTGCGATGTGTTCGTCGCGGAAGGCGCCGATTGCCAGAAGCACGCGTCCAAAGAGTGCGCAGATGGCGCCAACGATGATGCCGATAGGGATTCCGACGGCACCCATAAGCACGAGGCCGCTATAGGTGTTGAGCAAGCGTTTGATTCTGCTCGATGCGTTGCTTTCCGACATTTTGCTTTCCGACACTTGCTCTCTTGATAGAAAAAGAGCTGGAGTTGCGCATCGTTGAGAGGCTTTCCAGCTTTAGCAAAACAAACTTATAAGATGCGACGGGCCGCGTCAAGATAATTGCTTGACAGCCTAGGAGGCGGCTGGTTGGCTGGCTTAAAACCTAGCGCGTGAAATGACGCTCCACGCTATTCAGCGCGCTTGATAGGATGACGAACCACGGTCTTAAGTTTCTCCGGCGCACACTTGCGTGGATCGGAGAGATAGATTTCGTGATGTAAACGGGTATCTGAGAAGTCGGGGACATAGCCCTGCTCGGTCGCATATTCATGCATGGCGTCTACGGTTGCCGGCTCGCTGTCGTAGGGTCCGGTATGCATGCATTGAACGCAGAGACCCTCGTCAACTTTAAGCAGCTCGACGGCAGAAAAGTCCAGTTTCTTTTTGGCCGTGGCTTCCGCGACCGCCCAGTCAAAGTCATCCTGAGTGACGAAATCGGGCAGGCGGATGCACGAGATAAAGTTGAAATCGTCCTTGCGTACATAATCGATGTCGCCGCTCGGGGAGTCTTGCCACCAGAAGCCCTCGAGCGGCGGTACCACAAAGTCGAAATAGCCCTCGATACTCCTTGAGCCTTTCTTTGACATCTTGACGGTATAGGCGATGCCGTAAAGCAGCGGCAGGGCATTTTGATACTCGCCACCTTCGGTATTTGGGTCGCCCTTTCCGCGAACGGCAACGTAGCTCATAGGCGGGACAGTTATGATACTCGGCTTGCTTGCAGGTCTGTAGAGCTCCTTGCATTCCTTCTTAAAGTCGAACGCCATGTTGGCCGCCTTTCTGCGTATTGGCCTGCTTAGATAGCGGAATCATATCATAGAAACGAACAGTTGTTCGAATGATTTGGCTGACAGATTGAGATGCGTGCGTTGTGTTTGGCGGTCGGCCTGACCCCATCGATGATTTCTCTGCCTCCCCGGCGCCTCATCTATAGCTGCCGTTTCCCCATATAGAACCTGCCAAAATAAACCCGTCCCTTTTTAGTCGGTGCGAAATGGGTAATACTAAAGAGTTATCCGACCAGATGGGAACCGATCGATGGCTTATATCGAATTCAAAGACGTCATCAAGGCATACGGCGAGGGCGACGCCCGCATTCACGCACTCGACGGCGCGAGCTTTACGGTCGAGCGCGGCGAGCTCGCCATCATTCTGGGTGCTTCGGGTGCCGGCAAGACCACGGCGCTCAACATTCTGGGCGGCATGGATACGGCGACCTCCGGCACCGTGACGGTGGACGGGCGCGACGTGAGCTCCGCCAACGAGGCTCAGCTCGTGGAATACCGCCGCGCCGATGTCGGCTTTGTCTTCCAGTTCTACAATCTGGTCCCCAACCTGACGGCGCTCGAAAATGTTGAGCTTGCGGCGCAAATCTGCCCCGATTCGCTCGATGCCGAGCAAACGCTTTGCCAGGTTGGCTTGGGTGAGCGCCTCGCCAACTTCCCCGCGCAGCTTTCGGGCGGCGAGCAGCAGCGCGTGTCCATTGCCCGCGCGCTGGCAAAGAACCCCAAGCTGCTTTTGTGCGACGAGCCCACGGGCGCACTTGACTATAAAACCGGCAAGCAGATCTTGCAGCTGCTGCAGGACACTTGCCGCAAGCAGGGCATTACGGTCATCATCATCACCCACAACTCCGCGCTGGCGCCCATGGCCGATCGTCTGATCCGCTTTAGGAGCGGCCGCGTGGAGAGCGAGACGGTCCAGCAAAATCCCGTGCCTATCGAGACGATCGAGTGGTAGCGCCCATGGACCAAGATCGCCAAAACAGCCTACGCCACGACGCGCAGAATACGGAGCGCGAGCAGGATTTTACGACCTACCGTACCGCTCAAAGCTCAAACGATATGGTGCCGACGGTTTTTCGCCGCGGCATCTACCGCACAATCCGAGGCAGTCTTAAGCGCTTTTTGTCCATCGTGGTCATCACCGCGCTCGGCGTGAGCGTGATGTGCGGCCTTAAGGCGGGCTGCGAGGACCTGCGCGATTCGGTCGACGCCTATTTTGACCAGCAGAATGTCTATGACATTAACGTGCAGTCGACCTATGGCCTTACGCGCGACGATCTCGCGGCCATCCAAGAGGTCGACGGCGTCGAGACGGCCGAGGGTATCTACACCGAGACCGCCTACACCGCCGTGGGCACAACGCGCGAGCGCGTGGTCGTGCAGAGTCTCTCCAAGGAGAACATCGATCAGCCGGTGCTGGTGAGCGGCGATTTGCCCGAGAGCGCCGATGAGGTTGCGGTGACTTCGAAGTTCCTGAAGGCTTCGGGCAAAAAGCTCGGCGATACGGTGAGTTTTGCCGCCAATGACGCAAGTTCATCGAACCAAAGCGCCAAGGATCAGTTTGCCGCGGGCGATTACACCATTACGGCCGAGGTCCTCGATCCCACTGATGTGAGCTCCGACTCGACAGTCAACGCCTTTCGCGCTGCTTCGGCGGCGGACTATAAGTTCTATGTGAGCGAGGACGCCGCGACATCTTCTTCCTACTCCGCGGTCCACGTGATCGTCGAGGGAGCCAAGAGTCTCAACTCCTATTCGGATGCCTACGCGGCAAAGATCAATGAGGTCAAGGGCAATATCGAGAAAATCCGTGAGGAGCGTGAGAAGGCGCGTGCTCAGGAGCTGATGGTCGACACGCCGGCAAGCTTGGATACGGCCGAGCGCGAGGCGAATATGCTCTTTGGGATTGAACAGGGCAACATCAATCGCATGGCCGAGGGCAGCGAGGAGCGCGTCCAGGCTCAGGCCGAGTTGGACCAGCGCCGCGCCGCCGCTGACCAGCATTTTGCCGATGCCCGCGCCGAGCTTTCCGATCTGGGCGAATGCTCCTGGTACATCCAGGACCGCGGTAACATCGCAAGCTACTCGAGCGTCGAGAGCGACAGTTCTTCGATCGAGGCCATCGCCACGGTGTTCCCATTTATCTTCTTTGTCGTCGCTGTGCTCATCAGCCTCACCACCGCCACGCGCATGGTTGAGGAGGAGCGTACACTTATTGGCCTGTACAAGGCGCTCGGCTATTCACGTGGGCGTATCCTGTCCAAATACGTGGACTACTCGCTGTGGGCGTGTCTGATCGGCGGCGTGCTTGGCAACATCATCGGATTTGTGGGCCTGCCGCTGTTCCTGTTTACGGTGTTCGACGACATGTACTCGCTGCCCCAGATGCTGCTTTCGTACGACATCGTGTCCTCGATCGTTTCGGTGGCGCTGTTTGCCGTGGGCGTGGTGGGAGCCACGATTATCGCCTGCCGCCACGAGATGGCCGAGACCCCTGCCTCGCTCATGCGCCCCAAGGCTCCGCGCGCCGGCTCGCGCATTCTGCTCGAGCGCATTGGCTTTATCTGGCACCGCATGGGCTTTTTGAACAAGGTCGCTGCACGCAACCTGTTCCGCTACAAAAAGCGCGCCTTTATGACCATCTTCGGTATCGCTGGCTGCACGGCGCTCGTGATCTGCGGTATGGGCATCCGCGATACGTCGGTGGCGCTTTCGCCCAAGCAGTACGGGCATATCACGCGCTACGACCTGCTGGCGGTCGCCAATCCCGACGATTTTTCGCAGACGTGCGCGGCGCTCGACGAGCGAAGCGCAGCCAAGGATTCCGACGTGACCGTGACTTCGACGCTGCCGATTATGACCGACAACGTCACCTTTACATTTGGCGGCAAGAGCGAGACCGTGCAACTGATCGTGGTGCCCGATGACCGCGCGAACGACCTGGACGACTACGTGTGTCTCGAGGACGAGTCCAAAGAACTGCTCGCCCTGCGTGGCGGAGATGTGTATTTGAGCAAGAGCTCTCAGCTGGTGCTGGGGATCAAGCCGGGCGATACGGCACACGTCCAGGATTCGTCGCTCAATGTTGCCAAGGTCAAGGTCAGCGACATTTCGCTCAACTATCTGGGCAACACGCTTTACATGACGCAGAGCACCTATGAGCGCGCATTCGGTCGAAGCGCGCGCCTCAACGGCATCCTTGCGCTGCTTAAGGGTTCGTCGGCCGATCAGATTGCGTTTACCAACCGTCTTAAGAGCGATGGTTGGATTACGCTGTCGAGTACCGCCGAGCATTGGGAAAACTATGAGGCAAACTTTACGATTATCAATTCGGTCGTGGTGCTTGTGACCTTTATGGCGGCGTGCCTGTCGTTTGTGGTGGTATTCACGTTGTCTAACACCAACATCTCGGAGCGCGAACGCGAGCTGGCGACTATCAAGGTGCTGGGCTTCCGTCGTGGTGAGGTACACCACTACGTTAACAAGGAGACGCTGATCCTCACGGCGATTGGCGCCGCGCTGGGCGTACCGCTGGGTGGTGCGCTGGCCGAGAGCTTTACGTACATCTTGCAGATGCCGTCATTGTACTTTGACGTCGAAGTCGAGCCGCTGAGCTACGTGCTTGCCGTGGTGCTTTCCTTCGGCTTTACGATCATCGTCAACCTCGCTACCAATCGCACCCTCAATAAGATCGACATGGTCGGCGCCCTCAAGAGCGCCGAGTAGCCTGCCAAAAAGGGACAGGTTTATTTTGGCAGGTTTTATCGGGGCAAACGCCGGACAACCATTAGGTGGCCCGGCGTTTGCCCCGTCAAACGGGCTTTCCATTTGCCTTTCATTCTATTTGGTTTTCGCTCGCAGGCGTGGATGAGAGACTCTCTTTGGCCTTCGAGATTGGGCTTGTATGGGTCGTATGCCACAAAATGGGCCTATCTACTACGTTTGCTACCACACCCTCGACCGTGACAAAGATTATGAAATTAAAACCGCAGGTAGATGGCTTGCCAGTTTTCGGAAAAGGCGGGTATGGTCGGCCCTCTCGAGTTAAACGTAGTAAATAGGCCCTTTTCTTGGCGCGCGGTCAGCTCAATGCTAATCTCCGTGCCGGAACTGACCCAGTTGTTTGTAAGTTGCGGTGATATACGGACTGTTTGGCGCTTTGGAGCTTCAAAACAGTCCCTATCTCACCGCAACTTAGGAGAAGGGCGGGGGCGGTTGGGTGCTGGTGGGTCGGAGCGTGTTAGGCCTGTTTGCGGTGCTTCCATTGTTTGCGGCACCAGCGCATGAGCGCCTTTATGACGGGAATCGTGATGAGGATGATCCATGCAGGATGGGGCTGTCCCAAACAGAGCCACATGTAGAGGAACCAAGCGATGGCGGCTGCCGGGTAGATGGCCTCGATCAGCTTAGACAGGTGGCGCCGATCGATAAAGTCACCAATCGCGTAGTAGACGGGAACCAGAAAGACGAGGAAAAGCCCCATGCCCCATGTGCCGTAGACAATGCCGAGCACCAGATAGGCGAGAGTGACAAGTGCGGGGAAGGGGAATTTGTTCCATGCACGTCCGACCTTGGTGTGGAAATGCTTGCCATGATGGTCGAGCTTGTCGTGTGCTTCCTTCCAGCTGGAAAACGTCTCGCCGTCGATGGTGACGGTGCCGTCGTCATTGGTGCGTACGCTATGTCCATCGTCCTCAAGCGTATCGATATGCACGCCGTCCGGCCCCACATGCACCTCTTCGCCCTTGCGCTCGTTGGTCACATGGATGCCGCTCCAACCAACATGGACTTCCTCGCCTTTATTGGGATCAATGACGTGGATACCGCGCGCGAGGGAAATATCGACAAGTGGCTTATCGCTGCAATCAGCGTGCTCAGTAGAAGCCTCAGCCTCTTCAGCCTTATCTGAAGCTTTGGTGCCGGCGTTGCTGTTCTGCGCCTCATCATCAGCCTGTGAGTCATCAGCGCTAGCCACCGCCTCCCCATACAGCAGCTCATCCAGCGACACGCCATACAGCGCGGCGAGCGCAATAAGGTTATCGGTATCGGGCGAGGATTCGCTGCGCTCCCATTTACTGACAGCCTGACGACTCACACCCAGCTGGGCGGCAAGCGCCTCCTGAGAAAGCCCGGCAGCCTTGCGGCGATCAACGAGCCGCTGCGCCATCGCAAGATCCATGGTGGTTCCTTTCGTTTGATGGTCGAATCGAATGAGCCGAGTATGCCGAGAACAACCGGTAGCGACCACCATTTCTAGTTAGAATCTGCCCCAACCCTACCGCAACTACCGGTAGCAATCCCTAACGACCAGCCATTTCAGGACAAATGTCAGTGCAAGTAGCAGCCAAGAGCCCCCACTCAGTAAGTTGCGGTGGAATAGTTTTTGGATTCAGCCATTTGTGGACTAAGCAGGAACTATTTCACCGCAACTCAATTCCAGCCCAGGCACCCGCAGCAAGAAGACGAATAGCCCCGGCGAGTATGTAAACGCAGGACCCTCCGACCCCGCCCGACGATTTCGATTGGCGACCTTTGACGGAGTCAAGGGAGGAGCCAAATCGAAATACGTCGGGCGGGGTCGGAGGGCCCGATGGGGTGGATTCCAGCCGAGGCTATTCGTCGCCGAAGCTGATGCCCAACGCCTTGGCCTCGCGTACCAGATCGCTCTGGGGGTCGACAAACTTGAGCTTGCCGGCGACCTCCTCGAGCGGCATGTGGCACATCTTGCCGTCACGCAGGGCAATCATGTAGCCAAACTCGCCGCGTAGGCAGCCAAGCGCTGCCTCGACGCCGCACTGGGTCGCAAAGATGCGGTCCTGGGCGTCGGGCTGGCCGCCGCGCTGCGTGTGACCGGGGATGGCGACGCGGGTCTCGCGACCGGTCTTGGCCTCGATCTCCTTGGCGATGTCGTACACGATTGACGGGCTCGTGCGCTCGGCGAGCTTCTTCTTGTACTCCTTCTTGGACAGTGCCGCGTCCTCCTTGGAGATGGCGCCCTCGGCGACGGCTACGATGGTAAAGCGGCTGCCGGTCTCCATGCGATGCTCGATGGTCTTGATGACGTTATCCATGTCGTAGGGGATCTCGGGAATCAGGATGACGTCCGCGCCGCCCGCGACGCCGGCATACAGCGGAATCCAACCGACCTTGTGGCCCATGATCTCGATGACAAACACGCGGCCGTGACTCGAGGCAGTGGTGTGGATGTCGTCGATGCACTTGGTGGCGACGTCGATGGCGCTCGTAAAGCCAAACGTCAGCTCGGTGCCCCAGGTGTCGTTATCGATGGTCTTGGGCAGGGCGATAACGTTGAGGCCCTCTTCGCGCAGGCGGTTGGCGGTCTTGGTGGAGCCGTTACCGCCCAGCATAAACAGGCAGTCGAGCTGCAGCTTATGATAGGTGTGGACCATTGCGGGCACCTTCTCGACGCCGTCGGCCTCGGGAATGTCCAGGCGCTTGAACGGCGTGCGGCTCGTGCCCAGGATGGTGCCGCCGCGGGTGAGGATGCCGCTAAAATCGGCGGGCGTCATGACGCGGAACCTGCTGTAGATAAGGCCCTGGTAGCCGTCCTCAAAACCATAGATCTCAATAGGCTCTTCGCTATTGGTCATAAGCGTTTTGACAATGCCGCGCATGGTGGCGTTGAGCGCTTGACAGTCGCCGCCACTGGTAAGAAGACCGATCCTAAGCATGATGAATCCTTCCGGGCAAGTTATAACATGCGCATAAGTTTACCCCCGCACACTGTTGATACGGGGGTAAAACGTGTTAGCTCAAGCGTATAGAAATGTAAACAACGCCAGGCGAGCGTAAAGTCGACGGGCCTGGCTCCTTACAGTGCGAATGCGTCGATGTCGCCCCAGTGGCGGCGCAGCGTGATGGCGGCAGCAGGCTCGGTGTTGTCAAAGACGACCGACCACTGCGTGTTGCTGGTGATGTCTTCCGGATTGGGCTCTTGCGCTGCAGCGCGTAGGGCCTTCCAAGCGACTGCCTCGTCTTGGGCGCCGGTATGGGCGTCGAGGACATCGGCGATTGCGGCGGCGCGCTCTTTACCATGGCCTAGCTCGCCATTCTTTTGGTTAGGCAGCACTTCGTCGCCATAGCAGGCGTAGAAGTTCGTAACCTGGGTTACAGGAGTCGCTTTGAAAGCGCGGTCCGGATCGCGCGGATCCCACTCTACTACGCGCGCGTCACCGGCGGCGTCGTTTATAAAGAAGTGGTAATCGCGTCCTGCCATGGCGTGCATGTCGTAGGCGGAAAGCAGGTCGACAGCTTCTTGCGTGGTGGCGGCACGGTCGAGCACCAGACGGATGGCGAGCGAGGTATTGATGACGGGGCGCTGCGTGTCCTGGTCACAGGGTTTGGAATCCAGGGTGAGCACGGCAATGGACACGCCACATTCGTTGACGCCGTCGAGCTGGGCAAACGGGCCCATGAGTGCGGCGGCGCGTCCGGCGACGGAGTCAAGCGGAGTGTTATCGCCCAGGTTGTTAAGGGCGGCAAACCCGATGGAGGCATAGCCGCCGCGTGGGTGATTGCGCACCAGCAGCGCCGAGGTGTCGTCCTTAAAGTCGTAATTGCGACCGGTACGCACGCGGCCTTCGGCATCTACGGCGACAAAAGCGCTGCAGGCAAACTGGGGCGCCTGGACATGTGCCGGCACACCGGGCAGCACCTGCGCCACCACGGCATCGATGTAGGCCCGGTCATCGCGCACGCCAGCGGCGATGATGCGATCAAGATCGTAGTCGTAGGCGATGTCGATTGCGTACAGGTCATAGCCATCCGTGTAGCCGGTCAAGCGTTTGAGTGACGCGGCGGACTTGATTTGTTTGTGATAAACGGTGCCGGTGGCAGCGGCAAGGCCGACGGCGACTCCCGCGACACCGCAGGCGATGGCAATGTTACGTGGCTTCATGACGGCTCCTTTCGTCCTGTTAGCGTAATTGTCGCAAAAGGAGTGCGGGCATGATGGCTCAACTTGGCGAGCGGCGCGGGATTAAACATGGAATGAAAGGCACGGCACTGGCGCGGCGGGGTATGCTGGAGGGGACCATCAACCCAGCGAAAGGGGAGAGCATGACGGATCAGGAAACGCCCGAGCGCGCGCATGTGACGGCCGATGATATCGAGGCCGCCAACGACCTTATCGACTTTATCGAGGCATGCCCCAGCATGTTCCATACGGCGGCGACCATTATGGCCGAGCTCGACGAGGCGGGCTTTACCTACCTGCCCGAGAATGCGGCGTGGGACATCGAACCAGGCGGGCGTTATTACACGCAGCGCAATACCTCGAGCGTTGTTGCCTTTAAGGTGGGCGAGGACCTGGCTGCTACGTGGGGCGAGGACGGCGTTGCCGGCGACTATCATTTTCAGCTCACGGCGTCGCACAGCGATTCGCCGACGTTTAAGGTCAAGGCCGTGCCTGAGCTTGACGGCGCGGGCGAGACGCTGCGCCTGAACACCGAGGCCTACGGCGGCATGATCGACTACACCTGGTTCGATCGTCCGCTGGCACTCGCGGGCCGCGTGTTGGTACGCGAGGGCGACCGTATCGAGAGTCGTCTGCTTGCCACCGAGCGCGAGGTCGCTATTATCCCGAGCCTTGCTATCCATATGAACCGCGGCGTTAACGAGGGCTTTGCTCCCAATCGCGCCGTCGACCTGTGCCCGCTCATCAGCGCCGGTGACCTTAAGCAGGGAGATTTTGACGCCCTGATCGCCGACGAACTGGACGTTGAGCCCGAGCAAATTTTGGGCCGCGATCTGTTCCTGGTCAATCGTCAGGATGCGCGCATTTGGGGCTGGGCCGACGAGTTTATCTCGACGCCCAAGCTCGACGACCTGGCCTGCGCCTACACCTCGCTGCAGGCATTTTTGGGTGCCGAGAACGCGCACGACGTTTCGGTCTTCTGCTGCTTTGATAATGAGGAGGTTGGCTCCGAGACCAAGCAGGGCGCCATGTCGACGTTCTTGGCCGATGCACTGCGCCGCATTAACGGCTCGCTGGGCTTTGACGACGAGTCGTACCACCGTGCGCTTGCCGCTTCGATGCTCGTGAGCTGCGACAACGCGCATGCCGTGCACCCCAACCACGCCGAGAAGTGCGACGCCCGCAACCAGGTTGTGCTCAACGGCGGCATCGTCATCAAGGAGGCCGCCAACCAGCACTACTGCACCGATGCCTTTAGTCGCGCGGTGTTCCAGGCCATCTGCGATGACGCCGACGTGCCCACGCAGGCCTTCGCAAACAAGAGCGATATGGCGGGTGGCTCCACGCTCGGCAACCTGTCGAACATGCAGGCGAGCATGCATGCCGTGGACGTGGGCCTGCCGCAGCTTGCCATGCACTCGAGCTACGAGACCGGCGGCGTGCGCGACGTGATGTACGCCATCCGCGCCCTCACCGCCTTCTACGAGCGCAACCTAACCATCAACGGCGCCGAAAGCGTGGAGCTCTAAAACCTATCAAGAAGGGACATGTTTAGGGATTCAGGTTCTGAGGTGCTGCCGACGCGTCCGCAATCGGATATATGCATAAACCGACCCGCCGATTGCATATTTCGGTGGGTCGGTCGCTTTCCGCCCACAGGTACCCCTGGGGGCGCCGTGCAAATTCCGGAATATTCAGCATCCGGGGCCCACAGGCGCAAGAACGGGCGCGCGAAACCGCGCCGAATGTCCCGATTTCGCACCCCCAACGCCCCGAGGACCGCTCATTTTCCACAGGTTGCTGCCCGCGGCGCCTGCCTTTCGCCCAGAATCCGGTATGCAGCCCCCTCGGGCACTGAATATTCCCAAAAATGCACGCCAAACCCCGCCCCAGGCACCCGCAGCAAGAAGACGGATAGCCCCGGCCTCCCCAGTCGCAGCGTCGGCTCATTACGCCGTTTGTAAAACGGCGTAATTCTTAGTGCTCAATCCAACAATGTAGCGTCTCGCCGGCCTGCAGGTGACGCAGATTCTCCGCGGCGATGTCGACGACGTTGTTGAGCGTGGCTGCCAGGTGGAACCAGCCGGAGACGTGCGGCGTGATGAGCATGTTGGGCACATCCCACAGCGGGCTTGTCGCGGGCAGCGGCTCGGGGTCGATGACGTCGACCGCGGCACCGGCAAGGTGCCCGGACTCGAGTGCCGCAACTAAGTCGTCGGCAACCACAAGGTCGCCGCGGCCGCCGTTGGCAAAGAAGGCGCCCGGCTTCATCGCGGCGAAGAACTCGGCGTTCGCCAGACCGCGGGTCTCGGGCGTGCTGGGCATAAAGGATGCGACGATGTCGGCCTCGGCCAGGCGCTCGGGTAGGGCGTCCATGCCGTCCATGTCCTCAAACACGATGGGGTAGACGAGCGGATGGCGCTTGATGCCGCGGACGTGTGCACCCATGCTGCGGCAGAGCGTGGCGAAGTGGCCGCCGATATCGCCCGCGCCCAGCACGAGCACATTGGCATTTTTGAGCGAAGTGACCGGCCCCAAATCCTCCCAGCGATGCTCGCGCTGCAAGTCGTGATAGCCAGGCAGACGCTTCATCATGGAAAGGACCATGGCAAACATGTGCTCGCTCACGGCCTGGCCGTAGGCGCCCACCGAGCAAGACAGTTTGGCGTCGGCTGGCACTGTGCCGGCGGCCAAGTAATCGTCATAGCCCGCGGTCTGTAGTTGCAGCAGCTGGAGGTGCTCGCATGCGGTAAGCAGGGCAGGGTCTATGTTGCCCAAGATCACGTCAGCGTTGGCGACTTGTTCGCGCGTGATAGCGTCGGCGCTCGTGTAGATAAAGTCCTCGCCCGGAGCGCTCGACTCAAGAATTGCGCGATGGTGGTCGTTGACGGGCAGCAAAACCAAGATGTTCACAAGCAGTCCTTTCCGCTTGACCCGCCAAAAAGGGACAGGTTTATTTTGGCGGGTTTTATCAGGCAAAACGTTCAAACAAAAACGCCGGATGCTAGACGAGCGTGCCCGTCAGCATCCGGCGCATCCACGGCTACCAGCTCAGCAGCTCGTAGCCGTCCTCGGTCACCACGAGCTGTACCTCGCACTGGGCCGAATCGCTGCCGTCCTTGGTGCGCACGCACCAACCGTCACCCTTGCTAATCTTGATGTCGGGCGCTCCGGCATTGACCATGGGCTCGATGGTAAAGACCATGCCCGGAGCCATGATGGTGTCCACATCGGGCGCCTCGGTGGTAAAGCCTACAAACGGGTCCTCGTGGAACTCCTTGCCAATGCCGTGTCCGCCGTACTCGCACACCACGCTAAAACCGGCGTCCTCGACCGTCTTTTGCACGGCCTCGGCCATAACAGAGAGCGGCAGCCACGGCTTGACGGCGGCCAGGCCCGCTTCCACGCTGGCGCGGGTCACGTCGACTAGGCGCTGGCGCTCGGCCGAGACCTCGCCGATGCAGAACATGCGGCTCGAGTCGCTAAAGTAGCCGTCTAGGATCGTGGAACAGTCCACGTTGATGATGTCGCCCTCGTGCAGCACGTCCGTATCGCAGGGAATGCCGTGGCAGACCACATCATTGATCGAGGTGCACACGCTCTTGGGGTAGCCCTCGTAGTTGAGGTCGGCCGGCGTGCCACCGTGCTCGACGGTGTAGTCGTAGATCATCTGGTCGATCTGGTTGGTGGTCATGCCTGCGGCGATATGCTCGCCCACATAATCGAGCACGCCCACGTTGATGGCTGCCGAGCGCTTGATGCCCTCGATATCGGCGGGAGTCTTGTAGAGCGTGCGAGGCAGAACCTCCCAGCCTTCTTCCCACAAGCGCTCGAGGCGCTCATCAAAGGCGCTATGGCATTTCTTGTATTTCTTGCCGCTGCCGCACCAGCAAGCGTCGTTGCGGCCGGGCACGGGTCCTTTGTCATACATGGCTAACTTCCTTTCATCCGCAGCTAGTATAGCCCACCCGCAGACCAGCTCATTTGGGATGGGGCTAATTTAGCTGCTGGCGGGCGGCCGCGCTAGTAGCTCACCTGGCAGGGAATACCGAGGGCGCGCACGCGCGCGGCAATGGCGTCGAGTACCTCGGGCACTGCTTTGGCAAGGCCGGCGATCGGTGTTTCGCGCGCCACCGTGTAGATGGTCGCCTCCTGCGGGCGAATGCGCTCAAGCGCCGCGAGCCAGGGGGCAACGTACTCCTCGCCGGTGTTGTCGATGGGCTTGCCCCGGTACTCACCGCTCAAAAACATCGTCTGGATAATAACGTGACCGTTAAAGCTTGCGAACGTCTCAATCTGGTGCTTGACGTCGTAGGGGCCAACGGGCTGGTCGAGCAGCTGGATAAACGCCGGGTCGACGGTATCGAGCTTAAGAATGTTGTCGTCGACCATCATGAGCGCGTCGTGCACCTCGGGGCGGTCGGCGCGCGTGCCGTTGGAGAGCACGGCGATCTTGGAGTTTGGGGCAAGCTCGTCGCGCAGCGCGACGGCGCCGGCAATGGCCTGCGGAAACTCCGGTGCGGCGGTGGGCTCGCCGTTGCCTGCGAAGGTGATCACATCGGGGAGCTCGCCCTCGGCTGCCATCTCGCGCAGCTTTGCCTCGAGTGCATCGAGCACCACGGCAGCCGTGTTATACGGCTCGTGGCAGGGGCGCTCGGCGTTGAGGCCGTTTTCGCAGTAAATGCAGTCGAACGTGCAGATTTTGCCGCTGGCCGGCATCATGTTGACGCCGAGCGAGAGACCAAGGCGACGGCTGCGAACGGGCCCAAAGATGGGGCTGGCATTCAAAAACGTAGACATAGGCATATGCTCCTCAAGACAATTGTGCCTAAGCATAGCATCGGCTCCAAAGCAAGGTGTGGGCTCTTGCTTTACAAGTTTCGTTTTTTCACGTCGCTCATGATGCCGTGCCATGAAAAGCCTCGGGTCGGGTAAAGTTAATCTGTTAACAAGGTGTAAAGCAATGCGGGTCCATCCAACCGTGCTGACGTGCAACTGGATGAGCATTGATGATGGGGGCACAACATGGATTTTACGGTCGAGAATGCGGGCACCACGATTGCCTGTCGCGAATATGCCGACCCGGATGTGTCGCCTGATGCTCCTGCCTTGGTGTGCGTGCACGGCGCTTGTGTCGACGGCACATTTTTCGACGGCATCGCTTGTGAGCTCAGTCGCAACTACCGCGTAATTGCCTACGACCGCCGCGGCTGTGGTGGCAGCAGCGATGCGGCAGACGGCAGCTATGATCTTGCCGCTCAGGCCGCCGATCTGCAAGCCGTGATCGAACACGTTGGCGCTCCGACAAATGTGCTTGCGCACAGCGCCGGTACGTTGGTGGCGCTGGAGCTTCTTCGTACCGAACCCCATCTCGTCGCCCGTGCGATTCTGCATGAGCCGGCTGTGTCGGCCGAAGGCGTCGGCATGGGCGCAGCCCCGGTTTTGCTCGATATGATTGCGGCTGGAAAGGTTTCAAGGGCGCTCCGGCTTTTCTTGGGAGCCCTCGGCGACTTGGACCCCGAGGCTCCTGGAACGACCGAAGCGGAAGCCAAACATGCCCTGCGCAATGGTCGTTGCTTCATGGCCAATGAATACGGGATTACTATGACCTGCGTTCCCGATTGGGATAGCGTTCGCGCGTCAAAAACGGTGGCCGCCGTGCTCCTGGGCGAGCTCTCGATTGGCACGCCCCGCGAGGCTGGCACGCGAGCGGCTGCCGAATATCTCGATTGCCCTCTCGTGACGATCCCGGGCGCGCATAACGGTCTGCGCGATCGCCCGGCAGCGGCTGCCCGGGCTGTCCGTGGCATCCTGGGGCTCTAACACCCGCAATGGCCAAAGCAGGCTTCACCCGCAAACGTTTCGGCCGTGTTAACAAATGTGCTCAAAACCTCACGTCTGCGACTTCAATCGCGCCGCCTGCCAACTCATAAAAATGTAACAGCATTCACGTACTTACCTGCATCGACAAGGTGTTAACCTTGTAGCATTTGGAACCCACCGCTACCATGCGAAACTATCGAAAGGGCCCCATATGCTCAATAATCACGAGGTCAATCTAACCGACGAGGAGGCTGCCGCTGAGGTCGCCCGTGTCGCGAAGAACTACCCCGTGGTGCGTTTGCTGTCGGCCGATCAGATTAAGAGCGAGCCTAACTGCTTGCTCGCCGGCGATCGCTGCCCTTGTCTGCGTCAGTCGAGTCTTGAGGCTTTGGCAGACTCCGATGAGGTGTCGGAGCAACTGCTCAATGATGGCACTGAGTACCGCGCCCGTCTACGCCCTCTGAAGGTCGAGGGCGAGCCTCACGTCTTGCTGATGGTGCGTCCGATTGATGAGCAAGAGGCCGCGGAAGAGGACCTTGTCTACACCGACGTGCTGACGAGCGTGCGCAATCGCCGATATTACGAGGAAAAGCTTCGCAGCGCCCGCATGAATGCCGGCGTTGCGATGATCGACGTTGATGATTTTAGGGCCTTCAACGATACGTGTGGCCGTCATGCCGGCGACCTTGCGCTCGGTGCTGTGGCGACAGCCATACGCAGCGGAATTCGTTCGACTGACGAGCTTGTGCGCTATGGCTGCGACAAGTTTGTGGTTGTCATGCCCAATATTCCCTCCGATGACTTCACCCGTCGCCTGCATCAGGTGTCCGATGCCGTTCATTCCACGATTATTCCGGGCCATGAGTACGTGAGCTTGACGGCATGTGTTGGTGGCGTTCGCATTCATGGCGAGACGGTCGATGAGGGCGTTGGCCGCGCTGCCCAGTTACTGAGCCGCGCTAAGGCAAAAGCCGGTACGGTCGTGACCGATGCCGATTCCATCGAGGCCTTCCAAAGCGAAAAGCCTTTGGTGCTTATCGCCGATGACTCCGAGATGAACCGAGCCATTCTCAGCGAGATGCTCAAGGACGAGCATTGCATCCTCGAGGCCGATAACGGTCGTGCGGCGCTCGACATGGTCGACCGCTATGGCGATGAGTTGTCGCTCGTGCTGTTGGACATTGTGATGCCGGGCATAAGCGGCTTTGAGGTGCTGGCCGATCTGTCGCGCCGATCGGGTATCGATAATCTGCCTGTCATCATGATTTCGAGCGAAGATTCCGATGATGCGGTTCTGCGCGCGTACGAGCTGGGCGCCTCGGACTATATCAACCGCCCGTTTGACTCCCGTGTCGTGCGCCGCCGCGTAAGCAACACCATCCGCCTGTACGCCAAACAGCGCCGCCTGACGAACCTGCTGTCCCAACAGTACAACGAGCGCGTCAAGAACAGTCGCATGCTCATCGACATCATGGCCGGCGTCATGGAGCTTCGCAACGGCGAGAGCGGCAGGCACGTTACGAACATCGAAAAGCTGACCGAGCTGCTGCTTGGCTATCTGGTCCAGCGTAGCGGCACGATCTCCCTCGACAATGAGGAACGCTCCACGATCGCCCTGGCTTCGGCGCTGCACGATATCGGCAAGATGTCGATTGACGATGCGATCCTCAACAAGCCCGGACGCCTTACGCCCGATGAGTTCGAGATTATGAAGACGCATACCACGATCGGCGCCGACATGCTGCTTGAGCTGGGTAGCCATCACGCCGGTAATGCGCTTATGGAATATGCGTACCAGATTGCGCGTTGGCACCACGAGCGCTGGGACGGCAAGGGTTATCCCGATGGCCTTAAGGGCGACGATATCCCCATCGCCGCACAGGTGGTTTCGGTGGCCGACGTATACGATGCGCTGACGAGCGTGCGCGTGTACAAGGATGCCATCCCGCACGAGGAGGCGATCCAGATGATCCTGGACGGTAAGTGCGGCACCTTTAACCAGCTGCTGCTCGACTGTCTGCTCGAGGTGCAAGACCGTATTGCCGAAACATTGGCGCGCCCTGCCGAGGTCGTTGCGCTTCCTACGATTTAGTTTGACCAAAGGAGTTTGAATCCATGATTTCCATGCGTGAAGCGTATGAGAAGATCGGCGCCAATTATGATGACGCTTGCACTCGGCTGATGGGCGAGGAGATGCTTGCCCGCTTTGCCCTCAAGTTTTTGGATGACGAGAGCATGGACAAGCTGGAGGCCGCCATGGCGGCAGGAGACGCCAAGGAAGCGTTTATGGCAGCTCACACGCTCAAGGGCGTGAGCCAGAACCTGGGATTCGATAATCTGTACGAGCCGGCGGTCGTGGTGACCGAGGCGCTGCGCGGCGCCGATGCCGTTGACGGCGCTCGCGCGGGAATGCATGCGTTGCAGCAGCAATATGCGGCTACGATGTCGGCCCTGCGCGAGGTGGCCGAGTAAGAGCTCGCGAGCTTTGATGGCTATGAGAGTGGATAATCTCCCGTTTTAGGCCCGGTGGCGACCTCAAAGTGGGAGATTATCCACTCTCGTTCGATACGTGTCCAAAAATCCACTCTCACCCCTTCTGATTGGTGAATGGCCTATGCGCACTGGCGGGGCTTTCCGCATGCAATCCATATCGTTGTTCGATAAACTATTCGGATAACGATAGATTCGATGAGGGTGAGTGTATGTCCAACAGCGTTCAGCGTATGGCCAAGGCGGGCGAGACTGTAAGGAAGCTTGGCTTTTGCATGGCGGTCGTTTTTGCGGGAATGCTCGTCGCTTTTGCCGCGTTGGTTGTTTACGTGATCTGGTATGCGGTTGCAAACGTTGTTTCTGTCGATTCTTTCGGTGTCGTGACGCTTCTCGATGGCGGGAGCATCGTTATCCCAAGCGGGCTGTGCCTGGCACTCGTCGTGGGTGTTTCGCTTGTCGTTTTGTGCGGAATCAGCCATAACATCTCTCGGGGCGTCTCGCCCTTTACCAAGACGCATGTGCGGCTTATCCGTGTTCTCGCGCTTGCCTTTGCTGTTAACGCCGCGGTTTCGCTTGTTGGTGCCTATGGATCGGTCAATCTCACCATTGGCGGACTGGAGCTTTACATCGTGCCTCATTCCTTCGTTATTGAGATTTGCCAAGGCGCTACCTTTGATGCGGGGTCGTTTATCGGCGCAGTTGTCTGTCTGTTTATCTCGGCGATCTGGAGTTATGCCTCGCTGCTCCAAGAGCAGTCTGACGAGCTTGTGTAGGAGGAAACATGAGCTATCTCATCATCGAGCTTGAGACGCAGCTGCTTAAGACCGGAAAGACCAGTGCTGATCTGATTCGAGCGACGGGGCATACTCCGGCTAATATTTCAAAGCTTAGAAACGGAAAGATAAAAGCTATTCGCCTAAAGACGCTCCTCGATATCTGTGATGAGCTTGATTGTCAACCGGGAGATATTATTCAGCGCGTGAGTGAGAAAGAGCTTGAGGAGCTTATTGTTGAGCGTGCAAAAAACGTTGTGAGGCAGATGCGGGACGGCGGAGGCAATGAGGCGTCGCTTCCGACATCAGTCTTTGCTGTCGATTTGAGCGACGAGTAGCTTAAGGCGAACAACTAAAACGAAATATCAGCGTGAAGGGACCCGTGTCTAACACAGGTTCTTTCTTTTAGATTATCTTGACAAATATGAGTTATCGAAAAACAATAACAACTATGGAAAACGATAAAGTAAAGAAGGAACGATATGAGCGGTTTTGCTATCAAGCGGAACGGGAGGCCAATGAACGTATCAACGATAAGGCTATCAAGGGTGTCAAAGCGCTATGGGAGGCGCCGCGTTTTGCATGACGTTTCCTTCGAGGTACATCAGTCTGAGCTCTGCGCCCTTGTTGGTGCAAACGGGGCGGGCAAAAGCACGCTTATTAAAATCGTATTGGGCCTCTGTGAGCCATCGTCGGGGAGCGTGGAGCTCTTTGGAGGCAAGTCGAAAAAAGAGCTGAGCCTGATGCGGACGCGTGTCGGCTATGTGCCAGATTCCTGCGGAGCATACCAATCCCTCAGTGCGGTTGAGAATCTTCAAATCCGATGTGTGGAATGGGGGCTCGATGAGAAGCGTGAGATTCCTCGCGTTTTGAGCCTAGTCGGGCTGGATGCCGATGAGAAAAAGAGCGTGAGCAGTTTTTCTCTGGGAATGAAACGGCGATTGGATATAGCTACGGCTTTGTTGGGCGACATCGACTTGCTGATTTTCGATGAGCCGGCAAATGGATTGGATCCGTTGGGCATTGAGAGCATATGGACCCTTATCGGCCGATTGAATCGAGAGCAGGGTAAGACCATGCTCATCTCTAGTCATGATTTGGATGAGCTGGCATCGGTTGCAACAAGCTGCCTGTTTATTCATGACGGCGAACTGCTGAAAAAGGAATCGATGGACGTCATAAGGGATGAGGCGTCGTCCCTAAAAGAGTATTACAGGTGCTTGATGAAGGCGGTCTCGCTATGAAGCGGGCGATCCATCCCATAAAGGCAGATATGATGCGTTTGCACAGGATATTTCCGGCGAAGTTTGGTCTTGCGCTTATGCTGGCGTCCGGTCTTCTCTTCGGCATCTTTCTGAAAAACGGAACAACGTTGCTCGCCTTTGGCAATAGCGTTTTTGGGGAGGATATTGGCTTCTGCTGGAATGTAATCGATCCTACTGCGCCTGATGAGTCCCTTGTGCGCAGTGCTTTTGCCGGTACCTCCCTGTTCGTTCCACTCATCGTTTGCCTGGCGATTTTACAGGAGCGCGGCTATGAAGAGGGATGCCGAATTTCTTCAGCAAGAGGTCTTGCCCGCTTTAACGGGGCTCTGGCACATGTACTTTCGTCTGCTTTAATAATCGGCGCAGCATATAGTGCGCTTTGCCTTCTTCTTTTTTCAATAGCCATAATACGTGGTGGGCAAAGCTGTGCGCACGACATACTGGCTGCATTTTTGCCTGCGATGATAATCAACGCCGTATTGGTGATATCAGTTGCGTTGGAGACGGTGACCATCTATCGGATTACAAGCAGCGCTGTATTGAGCGGGGCTGTGGTAATAATCGGATTTGTCATGAGCTTGACGCTCTACGGAACTTACCTTCAGACGCCCATACCGTCCTTGCGATGGATTTTCTTTCTTCCGGGGCCGTACCTTGGAGTCGGATGTGCCCTTGGGTATAGCGATATGGGGCAGCTGACGCTTCTGGGATATGGCGTGGCAGCCAGCTGTCTATCGGTATTGATTTACGCTCTCTTGAGCTTTCGCGCTGGGGGTGTGCTCAATGGCTCGTCAGATTAAAAGACTTCTCCAGTCAGAATTGAAGCATGTGAGCAAATGGGCGTACGCCTTAATCCTGGTAATTTATGCGTACATGGTGATATTGCAGCTTAATTCTTTCCCGATGTGGTTCTGTAGCCTCCGTGAGAACAGTTTCTTGGGTTTTTTCCCAGACCCGACGCTTCGGCTATCGGCGGAGGATGTCCTTCTATTTGGCAATGCAGAGGTTTTTCGCGGTCTGCTGTTCAACGTAGCCCCGTTGGCCCATGCATTGTTCTTTCCGTTCATCGCGGCTTGCATTGTGCCGCGCTTTGTCAGTTCGGGCTTTATTGAGGAACCGTGGGGGTTGTCGGAGGCTCGGGGAGGGAAGCGTGTGTGCGCTATCGTTGCGCGAGTGGTGCTATCTTCTTTTGCCCTTTTGGGCGCGTTTGTCCTGTCGAGTGTCGTTTTGTACTGTCTTAACTGCGCAATCGTTTCGGATGCTCAGCAGTATTTCAACCTGCATGTATTTTGCTATCGACTTGTTCTTGCTGCCGCTGCCTGCCTTGCATACGTGGTTTCTTGCGTAATCGTTGTTTCCTATTTTGGGTCCGGCTTCGGTCCGATTGGCATGCTGCTGCTTGTCAACGTCGTAGCGATCTACATACAGATCGGGGCCAATTCCATGCTTCCGCTTCCAGCCTCGATGCTCATGTGGATTTGCGGCGTGACCCCGTTGGGGAATGGTCAATGCATTTCGATTTTAATTGACTGTCTCATAAACGTAGTAAGCGTTGTTGCCATTTGCTTTACTGTCGACCGATTGCGGTCGAGATTTCTCTGATTGTTTGTGAGGGATAATTATACCGAGCATATCAAATACAGGGGGGGCGGGCACCGTAGCTGGTGTCCGCCCCCCTGGCTTAGGAGGCTTTAACCTGAGTGGTTCGCGAGCTAGCGGGCCTGCTTTACCTTGGCCGCTGCTTCGACAAACGACTTCCACAGGTTAAAGTCGGTCTCGAGCGTCTTCCACGTGTACTCAGGGTGCCATTGCACGCCCAAGCAGAATGGCTGGCCTTCGACCTCGATGCACTCGGGAACGCCGTCGGTTGCCTTGGCGACCAAACGCGTGCTCTTACCCAGACGATCGACGCAGCAGTGGTGTGCGGAGTTGGTCTGGATCAGCCTGTGCCCGCCAAGCGCGCGCTCCAACAGCGAGCCCGGCACGACCTCGACGGGATGCACGGGGTCGTTGAGCACGTGGGTATGGCGCCACTGCGTGCGGCCCTCGCGAGCGCCCAGGCTCGGCACGTCCATGCACAGGGTGCCGCCAGTGGCGACATTGAGCAACTGCGTGCCGCGGCAGGTGGTAAAGAGCGGCTTTTTGGCGCGGAGTACCTCGCCGACCAGCTTAAACTCAAAGCTATCGCGGATCTCGCAGCAGAGGGTGGGGTCGTAGGGTCGATCATCGCCCCAACGTTTGGGGTTGACATCGGGGCCGCCGGGAATGGCGATGCCGTCGGCGATATCGACGTAATGACGGATGACCTCAATGTCCTCGGTGATGGACATCTGCAGCGGCAGGCCGCCGGCGGCAAGGATGGCATCGACAAAGACACTTGCGATTTCCTCGTTGGGGGAGAGCGTTTCGCTAAAAAATGGCTTCGCCTCTTCCCAGCGCGGCGCCACCAGGATGAGCGGACGGTCGGCGGGGTCGACGTTGACGTGCGGGGTGTATGACGATGAAGTGCGAGTTCCGATCATAGGTGTTGCTTTCGAGTTTGGATGGTCATGGCGAGCGGATATGGCAATTGGGCTAGTGGCCCTTGATGGAGTTGAGGAAGTCTTGGGCGCGCTTGGTCTGGGGATGGTCGAAGAACTCGTCGGGCGTGCCGGTTTCCACGATCTGGCCGTCGGCCATAAACACGACGCGGTCGGCAACGCGGCGGGCAAAGTTCATCTCGTGCGTAATCACGATCATCGTCATGCCCTGCTGGGCCAGACGGACCATGACCTCGAGCACCTCGTTGATCATCTCGGGGTCAAGGGCACTCGTGGGCTCGTCGAAGAGCATGGCCTTGGGCTGCATGACGAGCGAGCGGGCAATGGCCACGCGCTGCTGCTGGCCGCCCGAGAGCTGAGCGGGCACCTTGTCGGCCTGTTCGGCAACGCCCACGCGGCTCAGCAGGTCCATGGCGCGCTCACGAGCTTCCTCCTTGGACACGCCCAGCACGTCGACCGGCCCCAGCATGACGTTCTGCAGCACCGTCATATGCGCGAACAGGTTGAACTGCTGAAACACCATGCCCAGCTCGGCGCGCATGCGGGCAAGATCCTTGCCTTCCTGCGGCAGAGGCTCGCCCTCGATGAGGATCTCGCCCGAGTCGATGGTTTCCAGGCGGTTGATGGTTCGGCACATGGTCGACTTGCCCGAGCCCGAGGGGCCGATCACGACGACGACTTCGCCGCGGTCGACCGAGAGATTGATGTCGTTGAGGACGTGCAGATCGCCATAGTGCTTATCGACGTGCTTGAGCTCGATCAGCGGCTGATTACCGGTAGAAGAAGTGCTCTGTGCCATGGTGCTCGGCTCCTTATGACTCGAAATGGTAAATCGTTAGCGAATGATGGTCGCGCCGGTCTTGTGCGAAACGTAGACAGCGGCCTTGTTGATCGCGACGTTGATGAGGATGTAGATGACCGCGATAACCAGGTAGACCGACACGAGGGCGTCGTAGTTGGTAATGAGCACGCGGGCATTTTGCATGAGGTCGGGGTAGCTCACCACGTAGGCGACGGTGGTGTCTTTGACTACGACCACGAGCTGCGAAATCAACGACGGAATGATAAACCGAATCGCCTGGGGCAATACGATTTTAAAGGTGATTTTGGCCTTGGAGAGACCGAGCGCCTGGGCTGCCTCGACCTGACCACGCGGCACGGCGTTGACGCCTGCGCGGAAGATCTCGGCCAGTACACCGGCTGCGGCGAGCGCGACGGGAAGCGTGAGCATCCAAAACGACGGCAGTGAAATCTTGTACTGAGGCAGCACCAAAAAGAAGAAGTAGATGAACAGCAGGCTCGGTACGCCACGGAAGAAATCGGTGAGCACGCGGCAGACCAGCTGCAGCGGCTTGATGTCGCTGGTACGGCCGAGCATGAGGGCTAAGCCCAGTACCAGCGCGATGGCGCCGGCGGTGAGCGCGACCTTTACCGTGCCCTCAAAACCGGCAAGCAGGAACTTCCAGGTGGTGAGGTGCGTAAAGAAGTACCAGTAATGGACCGAAAGCTGGCTGGTCACATAAAAGCGCTGCAGTACCAGAGCGATGAGCGCGGCCACGGCAACAAGTGAGATGGCGGTGCCGACGCGAATCTTGGCGCGCATCTTGGGGCCGGGAGCCTCGTAGAGCGCATCGCGCATGGTGAGCGCGGAGGTGGAGTGCTTGCTCATCGGAGGATTCTCACCTTCTTATCGATATAGTTGCCAATGTGGCTCACCACAAAGGCCGTGCCCAGGTAGCCGAGCGCCGAGATAAAGAACGCGGCGACGCCGCCGAGCGAGCGCGTGTTGATGTAGCTCACCACGCCGGTGAGCTCCTGCGGTTTAAGCGGCACCTGACTGCCGAGCGCGGTGGTGAGCATGACGGCGATAAAGAGGTTGGTCATGGGCAGCACGCTCGAGCGCAGCGCCTGCGGAATCACGATCTTGGCGAGGATACGGCTGAAGCTCATGCCCAGCGAGCGGGCGGCTTCCACCTGGCCGACACCGACGGTGTTGATGCCGCTCATAAAGTTCTCGGAGCCAAAGGCAGAACCCAAGAGCACTGTGGCGACGATGACGCAGGTGCGGTAGGGCAGGACGACCTTGAGCGGCGGCAGCGCGTAGACGACGATAATGAGCAGCGCGATGCCGGGGATGTTACGGAAGACCTGGACATACAGGTCGCCAAAGACGCGCAGCGGCTTGAGCGGCGACACGCGCATCACGGTGACGGCGACGGCCAGCACCATGGCGATGGCAAACGACTCAAGCGTCATGCCCCAGGTTGCTAGCAGCGCGTCGATATAGTTCTGGCCATAGAGCGACCAGAGCTCGGAGAGACTCATGCGGACCTCCCGCCGGTAAGGAAAGGGGCTCCCGTGTGTACGGAAGCCCCGACAACTCAGTGAGGAAACAGTTTAGCGCAATAAAGCGCATCGTGCGTTTCCGTATGGTTTCGTAGCGGCCGTTACTAGGCTCGCTGCCTAGGCGCCGATCTCGGGCAGCTCGGGAACATTGGTGTCGCCCGTACGGTCGCCAATGCAGATCTGCCACAGCTCGGTCCAGGTGCCGTCATCCTCGATCTTCTTAAGGAAGTCGTTGACAAAGGCGACACCGTCGGAATCGAGCGGCAGGCCGATGCCGTAGGGCTCCTTGCTGCCGAAGGGCTTGCCGGCAATCTTGTACTTGCCGGGCTCGCGGACCAGGGCGCTCTGCTGCATGTTGTTGTCGATGACGTAGGCATCGACGCGGCCCTGCTGGAGTGCCTGACGTGCCTCCTCGTCGGTCTTGAACTCCTGCTGGCTGGCCTTGGGGGCGAACTCCTCCAGGATGGCGGGGCCGTTGGAGCCGGACTGGACGGCGACGTTCTTGTCGGCCAGGTCGTCGACGCCCTTGATGTCGTCGTTGTCGGCGAGCACCAGGATAGCCTGCTGGGTGTAGTAGTAGGGACCGGCGAAGGAGACGAGCTTCTTGCGCTCATCGGTGATGGTGTAGGTGGCAAAGACGGCGTCAACCTGGCCGTTCTGCAGGACGGACTCGCGCGTGTCCGAGGTCACCTGGGTGATCTCGACCTTGTTCTCGCCCAGGATGTAGTTGGACAGGAGCTGTGCGATACCGGCGTCGAAGCCGCGGGTCTGACCGTCTTTCTCGTTGAGGAGGGAGAAAAGTGTGGAGGTCTGAACGCCACCGATCTTAAAGACACCGGCGTCCTTGACGGCCGTGGCCCAGGTGCTGGCGGCGATGGCGTCGTCATCGGCCTTGGGGCCGTTGTCGACGAGTTTGTCGAATGCCTTGGCATCGAGTATGGTGGAAGCCTCGGTATCTTCGGAGCTCTTGGAGGAGCCGGCGGCGGAACCCTTGTCGGCTTCGGCGCTGGTGTCGGAGCAGCCGGCAAGACCAAGGCCGGCGACGGTTGCGAAGGTGGCGGCGACGAAGCCGCGGCGGTCGAGAACGACCTGCTGGGAGAGGTTTTTGCTCATGGTAGAACACCTTTCTCAATAAAATCCCTAGCGGTTGAGTAGAGTTATACCCTATCGCGCTCAAATGGGTCAACACGAAATAACTCAGAAACATACTTACCTTATGGGTTATTCTACCTACCAGACGATATGAGCAGGACATAAAAACATTGAGAGCCCCTGCTGCATG
>NZ_QSGK01000007.1:0-32018 GCF_003468125.1 Collinsella sp. AM40-7AC
CGCGACGGCGCGCCCGCGCGAGGGGACCGCCGTGAGGTTGGCGAGGCGCCCGGCAGCGCGCTCCTCGTCCACGGCGAGCCCGCAGACGATGGCGGACATGAGCGGCATGAGGGCGCCGAGGAACTGGGCGTAGGCGTCCGCGCCCAGCGCCGGGTCCCATCGGGCTACGGAGAAGTACTCGCCGCAGGCAAGACCGGCCGCCAGGCCGCAGGCGAGGTGCACCGCCGCGAGCGGGGAGCGCGCCAGGCGCAGGGCCTCGGAGAGCAGGGCCCGCGGGAGAGTCATGCGCGGCGTCGGGTCGGAGAGTCGTGTCATGGCCATCACCTCTCCTCGGAGCGCGCGAACCAGGCCGCGCCCGCCGCCGTGAGCGCGGCGAACGCGAGCGCGCAGACCGCAAGGCCCGCCAGCGTGAGCACGCCGTCCGCCGTGAGCGCCCCGCCGAGCGCCATGTCCGCCGCGAGCGGCTCGCCGCTCGGCAGCACGGGGATGAAGCTCGTGGGGATTACCATGCTCGCCGACGGCGGAAAGAGCTGCGGCAGCGGCATCAGCGACCAGGCGAACCCACCTACGAGTTGCGCGGCGAGCGGGCAGAAGATGCCCGCGAGCATGCCGAGCCGCGCCGTGAGGAAGAGCCCTGCGGGGATCATCCACGCCGCGGTCACCGTGTTGGCGAGCGCGCAGAGGAGCATCGTGAGCGTGCCCGCGGCCGTGAGGCCCTGCGAGGAGAACGCCGATCCCGCGAGGAAGATGCCGAAGACCACGAGGTTCGAGAGCGTGCAAAGAGCGAGGCACCAGAGCGCCTTGGCCCACCAGGCGCGCCCGAGCGGGAAGCCCAGGCCCAGAAGCCCCCGCATCCTCGTGCGAGCGTCCGCCCGCGCGACGCACGCCACCACGAGCGAGAGAGACACGGGCAGGAAGAGCGCGTACCAGTAGTTCCACGCGCTGAAGATCTGCACGCCCCGGTAGGGCATCGCGCCGAGCAGCGGCATCGGCAGCGCCATGAGCACGGCCAGGCGAACCGGTGCCGCGTGGCGCGACTTCAGGGCCTCGGCGCGCAGGGCCGCGAGCAGGCCGCCTTTCTCGCCCGTCATGCCGCCACCTCCCCGCGCGCTCGTCGCCCTTCCCGGCAGAAGCTCATGAAGAGTTCCTCGAGGTCCTGCCCGGGACGAAGCGCATCCTCGTAGGCGAGGCGCCCCCCGCAGATGATGCCGATGGTGTCCGCCATCTGCTGCACCTCGGAGAGGATGTGGCTCGAGACGATCACCGTCGTACCCGCCGCCGCGAAGCCGCGGATCTGGTCGCGCAGCTCCTCGATGCCGATGGGGTCGAGGCCGTTGGTGGGCTCGTCGAGCACGAGCAGGCGTGGCCGGGCGATCAGCGCCAACGCGAGCCCCAGGCGCTGCCGCATGCCCATCGAGAAGCGCCCGGCGCGCTTCTTCCCGGTGTCCGCGAGGTCCACGGCGGCGAGCACCTCATCTATGCGGCTCTCGGGAAGGCCCAGCAGCGTGGTGCGCACGCGCAGGTTCTCGCGCGCGGTGAGGTTGGGGTAGAGCGGCGCCTCCTCGATGAGGCTGCCGATTGCGTAGAGGTCCTCGCGGCGCCAGGCGTGCCCGGCAAAGAGGATCTCCCCGGCCGTCGGCCGCAGCATCCCGCAGATCATCTTGAGCGTTGTCGACTTGCCGGCGCCGTTGGGGCCGAGCAGCCCGTACACCTCGCCCTCGCGGATATGAAGGCTCACGTCGGCCACGGCGTCCCGCGCCTGGTCGCCGCGGCCGAAGCGCTTGGTGAGCCCGCACGTCTCGAGCATATAACCCATGGGTTTATCCTTTCTCTTCCGGGCGCGCGGGCCGATTCACCATGCCCGCGCGCCTTACCTTTCGGGTTCACCATCCATGGTGGGGCGCGTTTCTAACGAAGCCGTAACGGCCGTTGGGCTCTTTTGGCGCCAGCCCTTCTCGACCCGCACATCATGATTAATTTGCTTAAGGCAACAACTTTCCCGATCGATGTCATCACCGAATCAAAACGTGTACATCACCCTCCAAAACCGACATTTTTCGGCATGTTTGGAGGCTGATGTACACAAATGCAGAATCCCGCACAACCCAGTAGCATCCTCCATATGTCTGGACTCTCTATGCTTACGCTGGATAGACATCGCCGGAACGGGTATAGTATCGAAAGTTTTGTCGTTAACCAGCGGGGGAGTCCTGTGGGCATCAAAAAGAAGATCAAAAAGGAGCTTATCGGCACTTCCGATTACCCGTCGAATAAGATCTTTACGATCTCCAATTTCATTACCTTTACGCGCCTGATCCTCACCCTGGTATTTCTGTACCTGTTTGTGACGGATAACAACCGCGTCATCGCCATCGTTATCTACGCCGTTGCCGCCTCCACCGACTGGATGGACGGTCAGATCGCCCGCATGACTAAGACGGTCTCGTGGCTCGGCAAGGTCATGGATCCCATCTGCGATCGCGCGCTGCTGTTCACCGGCGTCTTGGGGCTGGTAGTCCGCGGAGAGCTGCCCATCTGGGTCTGCGTGCTCATTATTGGCCGCGACATCTATCTGGGCATCGGCACGCTTATCGTACGCCATTATCACCGTCGCCCCATCGATGTCGTCTTTCCCGGAAAGATTGCCACTGCGCTGCTCATGACCGGCTTCTCGCTCATGCTGCTCGGGTTCCCCGTTATTGACGGCCTGCACCTTTTACCTTCAACCCTCACGGCCTTCCCGGGTCTCAACGGAAGCTCGGTGCCCCTCGGCATCTTCTTTGTGTATGGCGGTGTGATCTTCTCCATGCTCACCGCTGTCATCTACTCTATTAAGGGCGGAGTGGCCATTAAACAGGCCCTCGCGCATCCCGAGGACGAGGACATCGACTTTCTTAACCCCGAAATCGAAGACTGATTCGTTGGGGTATGATTACGTACGGTTCATTATTTGCGGCACGTCCGCGATAAGTTAGGGGTTGTCATGGACAACATGGTTAACAATATGCCTCAGAATGATAAGACTGCTGACGCTACCTGCGTATTCCGCGTGCCTTCAAGCGACGTCACCGTTCCCGACCTCATGGCCAACGTGCGCATCACCGCCCCCGTTCTGTCTATCGTCAAGGGTCCGCAGACGGGTGCCGCCTTTGAACTCGAGGACGACGTGACCACCATCGGCCGAGATCCCGCGAATGGCATCTTCCTCAATGACATGACCGTTTCGCGCAGCCACGCGCGCATTATTCGCGAGGGACTCGGCGCTCGCATCGAAGACTTGGGCTCGCTCAATGGCACCTGGGTCGACGGTGCCATTGTCAACGCCGCTCCGCTGCACGACGGCTCTTCCGTTCAGATCGGTACGTTTACGCTCATCTACCACGAGAGCACGCCGGAGCGCATCGAAACCGGTGAGTAGGGCATGGCCGAACGCAACTATCTGAGTATCGGCCAAGTCGTCAACCTACTTCGAGGCGCATACCCCGATCTTTCGAACTCAAAAATTAGATTTCTAGAAGATGAGGGGCTCATTACCCCTCATCGTACGCCTAAGGGATACCGTCAGTACTCCAAGGAGGACGTTGACCGCCTGGAGGTCATCCTGCACCTGCAGAAGACCCGCTATATGCCGCTCAACGTGATTAAGCAGCGCTTGGAAAACGCCACGGACCTGTCAACGCTCGCCTACGAGGTGGGCTTGCTGTCAGATGTTCCGCTCAAGACGGAGCCCAAGGAGACTAAGCAAAAGCTGCATCCCATCGAGACCATTCCCGATATGCTGGGCGTCGAGATTTCGTTTATCCGCTCGCTCGCCGAGAACGACCTTATCCGCATCATCAAGAGTCCGCAGAACCGCGAGCTTGTCGATGGTCGCGATTTTCCGATCATCCGCTACTGCTCCGAGCTGTCGCGCTTCCATATCGAGCCGCGCAACCTGCGTCAGTACGTGTCTTCCGCCAACCGTGAATCCTCGATGTTTGAGCAAGTGCTCGTAAGCATGCTCGGCATGGATACCTCCGATGACGAGCGCAACGCCAAGCTCGAGCGTGCGTTTAAGAAGCTTCACGACCTGACGGAAGGCGTGCACACCGCGTTGCTCAAAAACCGCGTTTTTGAGTCGCTCAACGCCGTGGTCGAGGACGCCGATATCGATGCCCTCGATGAGGAGATCGCACGTTCCGAATCCACCAAGGCTAAAAGCGATGGGGCAAGCGTCCCCGCGGTTGCCGCGCACGAGGAGTCGCTCGTGCAACCGTCCAAGGTCGTCGTCCCCTCGCATAACCCGTCTGCTAACACGGGTAAATAATCGCCGTCCACCCGGCAATCCATGAAAGGTCACGCCATGTACGACTTCGAATCTCATATCGTCGATATCCCCGACTATCCCGAGCCCGGAGTCGTCTTTAAGGACATCACACCGCTCTTTGGCAATCCCGAGGCCCTGAGGGCCATGGTGGATGCCCTTGCCGAGCATTTTGCCGACATGGGCATTACCAAGGTCGTAGGACCCGAGGCCCGCGGCTTTATGGTCGGTGTGCCCGTGGCCGTCGCTCTGGGTGCCGGCTTTGTTCCCGCACGTAAGCCCGGCAAACTGCCGCGCAAGACGGTCAGCGAGAGCTACGAGCTCGAGTATGGAACGGATTCTATCGAGATTCACGCCGATGCTATCAGCTCTAAAGATACCGTGTTAATTCTGGACGACTTGGTCGCGACGGGCGGAACCGTCGAGGCAACAGGTAAACTGGTGCGAGATATGGGCGCAAAGCTCGTGGGTTACGGTTGTATCCTTGAGCTTGCGTTTCTCAACCCGCGCAAGAAGCTCACGCCTTCTAACGAGGACATTGAGCTCTTTAGCCTGGTAACGGTGGACTAGCCGCTACCCTTAGATACCGGAAAGGAAGCTCCATGCGCACAGCAAACACGCACAGAAACATGGCACGCTGCGCTGCTACGGCAACCCTCGCTTGTGTTTTGGGCCTGGGCCTCGTGGCTCCGGCCTACGCCGATACCGCATCCGACCTTGCCGCTGCCCGTACCAAGCTCGAGCAGATTGGCACCCAAACCCAGCAAATTCATGAAGAGCTCTCCGCACAGACGCAGGAGCTTGATCAGACTGCAGGCGAGATCACGCAAAAGCAGCAAGAGATCGCCGAGGGTCAGGCAAAGCTTTCGACCTACGTTGCCGGTGAGTACAAGACCGGTGGCCTGAGTCTCCTCCAGGTTCTAACGGGCGTCGATGATCTGGGCGACATGCTCAACCGTCTCTTCTACTACGGCAAGGTGTCCGACAAGCAGGCCCAGACCATTCAGGAGGTCAAGGACCTTAAGCAGCAGCTCACCGATAAGCAGACCGAGCAGGAGAAGAACGTCGCCGCGACGCAGAAGAAGGTCGATGAGCTCAACGCTCAGCAGGCCGAGGCTCAGAGTGTCGTGAACTCCCTGGATTCACAGTTGCAGGCCGAGCTTGCTGCCGAGGCCGAGGCCAACGCCGCGCTGCAGGCGGGTATCAACGCCAGCACTGCCGAAAAGGCCACGGTGAGCAACGACACCGCCGGTACGACCGAGAACACCAACAATGGTGGCGGTACGGCCAACAACGGCGGCGGCAACACGCCTGCGCCCGCTCCGGCTCCTGCTCCCACGCCGCAGCCCGTGACGCCCGCTCCGACTCCGACGCCTTCCGCACCGAGCCAGTCCGTTGACGGCGGTACCGTTGTTTCGCGCGCCTACAGCAAGCTCGGATACGCTTATTCCTGGGGCGGCATTGGACCGAACAGCTTTGACTGCTCCGGTTTTGTAAGCTATTGCCTCACGGGCCGCTACTGCCGCCTGGGCACCACCGGCACCTTCATGGGTTGGACCCGTGTGTCCGATCCGCAACCCGGCGATGTTGTGGTTAACTCCTACCATACAGGCATCTATATCGGTAATGGTCAGATGATCCATGCTTCCGACTACAAAACCGGCGTTATCATCAGCTCCGTTGCAGCCGGCATGAACAACAACTACATCTTCGTACGCTACTAATTTATTACTACAGCGAACGAACGTGGGCCTCGCGATCTTGAGTCACGAGGCCCATTCTTTTTTCCCTACCGTTTGCCATAAAATCAGGACGGCTATCTAGTATTCAAAACTAGATAGCCATCCAATCAATCAAAAAGATGGCTATAATTGTTGGGGAACAATTAGAAAGGACCCCCAATGAGCTGGGCACTTATCTCCGATTCGAGCTGCAATCTTCGCGATTGGCAACCAACCGCACCTCATACCACCTTTGCATTTGCACCCCTTAAGATCCGAGTGGGGGAGCGTGAGTTTGTCGATGACCTCACGCTCGACGTTCACGAGCTCAATTGCGCCGTGCAGGAGGAGTCGAGCGCTTCTTCGAGCGCCTGTCCAAGCGTAGGTGAGTGGGCCGAACTCTTTAGGCTTGCCGACAAGACGATTTGCATGCCCATCTCGGAGGGCGTCTCGGGAAGCTACAATGCCGCGGCCACCGCACGTGACATGGTGCTTGCCGAAGAGCCGGATCGACAGATTCATCTGGTCAATTCACGCGGAGCCGGCGGCAAAATGGACCTAATCTTCCTGCTGTTCGACCGCTATCTTGCAAGCAACCCGGACGTTTCCTTTGAGGACGCCTGCGCTTACTTCGATAGCTTGGAGCAGAACAGCAAGATCCTCTTTAGCCTGTGTAATTACGAGAACCTTGCAAAGGCCGGACGTATTCCCAAGGCAGCCGGGGTCATCGCCAATAAACTCAACATTCGAGTTTTAGGCACAGCAAGCGAGACGGGGGAGATTAAGCTCGTTGGTCACACCCGTGGGGAAAAGAAGATGCTTGGCAAGATTGTCGATACCATGGAGGCCGAGGGCTTTACTGGCGGCGAGGTCGTTATCGACCATGTCGAGAATGAGACGGGCGCCCAGGCACTTGCCAGCCGCATTGTGGAGCGCTGGCCAAGCTCCAAGACTATCATCATGCCCTGTAACGGGCTAGATTCATATTATGCCGAGATGCACGGCCTCATCATCGGCTATGGCATGGGCGTGGCTTCGGGCCGATAATATCCAACTAGACAAACGTACGGGCGGGATAAGGAGCCATTGGCTCTTTATCCCGCCCGTCTTATACCTCGGTTAGCTATTAAACCCATTGAACTTGAGATAGCTCATCAGATACGCCTTCGAAACGAAGGACGATACAGCACTGCGTACGAGCAACGACTCACGCGTAACCTGATGTGCGGTATCGGGCACGGGAGTCTGCTCAACAGAAAACGCCGCACGAATCGATGCCTCGAGCTGATCGACAACATAATCGAAAGCCGTCGGAGCGTCGTAGCTCAAGCGCTGAATATTAAAGAGCGCCTGAACCGCAGCGATGGGCAGCACCTGCTTAAAGATACAAATGGCGATGAGACGCGCAATCTGCTCACGGCCATACTGCTTTTTAACCGGAGCAGGAACGAGGCCGACCTTCACGTAGTTATTGATCATCGATGGCGTAATAACGGGCTGCTCTACGCAAATCGAAAGCGGCTCCATCCACAGTGCAACATATTCAATAACCTGATCGCGATAGAGCGTTACGTTGGGCAGCTGGTCATAGCGCGGCAGGCTCAACGCGTTGAGTTTACGCACCGTATCGGACTGAATAAATGCATCCGGCAGCACCGTCGGTTGAATATCCTCAGGCTTAATGCTGACCGACGTATCGGACATCGGGATAACATGTTTAGCGTGGTTCATAAGAAGCCTCCGTTCGTTTTTCATATTGTATTCTAGGTTATCTAGTTTTGCATACCACATAGCCGCAAAATAAAAGTGGTTGGACGGCACATTGATGCACTGTCCAACCACTATGTTTAAAGATACCAACCTTACATAAGATATATTATCGTACTTATGCGCGTAGGAAAGCGTATGCGCTGGTTGCCGCTATGGCTCCGTCCGAAACGGCGGTCACAACCTGGCGTAAACGCTTGGAACGGATATCGCCGGCTGCGAATAAGCCGGGCGAACGGGTAGCCATCGAATCATCAGTGAGAATGCCGCCGTCGGGAGCCAGATCGACTAGATGCTCAACAAGCTCGGTATGTGGTTGCGTCCCCGTAAAGATAAAAATGCCAAATGACCCAGGTTCAAAGGATTCAGCATGCGTCTTGCCGCTCGCATTGTCCTTGAACGTAATTGTCGTGGGCATCGCTTCACCAGAAAGCTCAACAATACTAGTTTGGTACCTAACTGAAATATTGTCCTTAGCAAGCACCTTATTCACAACGCCCTCGGGTGCACGGAACTGATCGCGACGCAGCACGATGGTCACGCTGCTGGCAATGTCGGACAGGAACAGCGCCTCCTCGCATGCCGAATTGCCGCCTCCGATAACAAAGACCTGCTTGCCGCGGAAGAACATGCCGTCACATGTTGCGCAATACGAAACGCCACGACCGCGATACGTGTCCTCGCCAACAAAACCCGCAGGACGCGGCGTGGCGCCCATGCACGCAATGACGCTCTTGGCCGCTGTGTCGCCCATATCATGATGAATGATAAAGTGAGCCGCATCGGCATCGTAATCGACGCCTGTCACCATACTCCATTCAACCTGAGCCCCCAAGCCTTCAGCATGCTGTTGGAACCGCTCACCAAGTTCAGCACCGCTCAGCAGTGGAATGCCAGGATAATTCTCAATCTCGTTGGATGTGGCGATCTGTCCGCCCGACATGCCCTGCTCAAGGACAGTCGTCGTCAGGTTGGCGCGCGCCGCATAAATGGCGGCAGCATAACCCGCGGGACCGCCACCGATAATCGCAACATCGATCGTCTGGTCGGTAGCCATGAAGAGTCCTCTCGTCGAAACGTTGTCGTTCTTTGCGCTCATACCCAAATTTACGTGAACGTGACACTCATGCACTACAATGATAAATCCGTGTTACAACGTCGAAGGGGAGTTATCGATGGATCAGACGCAGACGAGCGACGACGCTCCCCTTCTTACGCTCAGCACTCCCCAATCGAAGAAAAAAACCACGCTCTCGGCTCAGCAAAAACCTCTCGTGACCATCGTGCACGCCTCGGTCGGCTCGGGCCACAAGGCCGCCGCAAATGCGATTGCGCAGGCATTCGACCTCATCCGCGGCAACAATGGCATCCCCGAGGATGTTGAGATTGAAGTACTCGATATCCTTGATTTTGGACGTATTAAATTCGACGGCAATAAAACCGCGGCTTCTTTTACGGGAGCCACGCGCCCCATTTACGACCTGACCTGGCGATATACGCTTACGGGACATCTGCTCTGGGGCGGCGGCACAGCATGGTCGCGAATTATGTTCCCCGCCTTCAACGAATATATTCGTAGCCGCAGGCCCATAGCCGTGGTCGCAACGCACATCACAGCAGCCAATGTCGCCGTGGGCGCCCGCGTAATTACGGGTATCGATTATCCGGTCATCTGCGTGCCGACCGACTACGAAGTCGAGGGCTGGTGGCCCCACAAGGACACCGATTTATTCTGTGTTGCCAACGAATTTATGGCCGAAACGCTACGTCCGCGCAAGGTACCCGAGACAAAGATTCGCATTACCGGCATTCCTATTCGCGCCGGATTCGACACGGATTACAATCGCGAGGAAGAGCTAGCCAAGTTCAACCTCCCCACCGACAAGACCGTCGTGCTGGTAATGGCCGGCGCCAGTTTGCCTCAACCGTACGTTCGCTTTCGCGCGGCGATGGACCACACACTCCCCTTCCTGCGCAGCTTCGAGGACATGCACTTCGTCTTTTTGCCGGGCAAGGACGCCGAATACGCCGCCCGCCTCAAGACACTCTTCGATGCCATGAAGCTCGAAAATGTCACGGTGCTGGACTATGTCGACGACATGGCGGCCCTCATGCACGGCTGCGACCTGGCAATTCTCAAATCGGGCGGACTCACCGTCACCGAGTGCCTATGCGCACATCTGCCGATGATCCTGCTGGGCAAGTCCTATGGCCAGGAAAAGGCCAACACCACCATGCTCACCGGCATGGGCGCCAGCATGCATGTCACCACCGCACGAGAGCTCATCGTGACGTTGCGTCATCTCCACGATCATCCTGAGTCGCTCAAGGCACTGCTCATCAACGGCGAAGTACTACGCCGCCCCCACGCAGCCGAAGACATAGCCATCGCAACCATGGAGCTCGTAGGCAAACCCCAAAAGCGCAAAAGAGCCTTCTGCCGCTTCTACTGGGGCGGAAAACCCGCGCATATCCGCTAGCGTCTTTATGTCCGCTTACCCGCGGGAGGCCCCTATATATCATCCCATGCTCAAACATTCTCGCTTCGCTGCGAAACTGCGCGTGGGACGATATATAGGGGCCTCCCGCGGGTAAGCTGCGTTTACGTACTAGCAGCTATACCAGATTCCCCTCCAGTAGAATCTGCAAAGGGGAACCAGAAAATATAAATACAGTAAGTCGATGCGACAAAGGAGGCGTCCCTTTATCGCATCGACTTACTAGAAAAGTAAATATTGTTTCAAGCGAGTAGCCGCCCGCCGGGGCTTACCTATATCGTTCCACGCGCAGTTTCGCAGCGAGCGAAGCGACGCGAGAATGTTTGAGCATGGAATGATATAGGTAAGCCCCGGGCGGGAGGGATACGAGCGCCCTAGGCGATGCCGCTGGAGCCGAAGCCTCCTTTGCCTCGGTCGGTTTCGTCTAGTTCTTCTACTTCTATGAGATTGACCGTGGGGACTTCTTGGATGACGAGTTGGGCTATGCGGTCGCCTTTGTTGATTTGGATGTCGTTGGTGGGATCCAGGTTGATGAGGATAACCTTGAGTTCTCCTCGGTAGTGAGCGTCGATGAGGCCCGGCGTGTTGACTATAGACAAGCCCTGCTTGATGGCCAAGCCGCTGCGGGGCTGGACGAAGCCGGCGTAGCCATCGGGCAGGGCGATGGCCAGCCCCGTAGAGACCAGACGGCGTTCGAAGGGCTTCAGGACGCAGTCTTCGTTGGAGCGTAGATCCAAGCCGGCATCGGTGGGATGGGCGTATTTGGGAAGCTCGACGGTGGGGTCGAGACGCTTTATGTTGACGGTAATGTTGGACATGGAATCACCTTAGCTTGTCGAGCTCTTGCAGAAATTCATCGACGTCTTTGAAATCGCGGTAGACCGAGGCAAAACGGATGTACGCAACCTTGTCGATCTTGGCCAAGCGCTTGAGCACCATGTCACCCAACTCATGGGACGTGACGGCCGTCAGTGTGCGAGAGCGCAGCTCGACCTCGATGTCGTCGATAATCTCATTGAGCTTCTTAGTGTCGATATCGCGCTTGATGGTGGCGCGCATCAAGCCGACGAGCAGCTTATTGCGATCGAACCGCTGCTTGGTTCCGTCTGACTTAATGACCTCGATAGGGTCCTCGCATCGCTCGAACGTTGTAAAGCGATAGTTACACGAGCAACATTCGCGACGGCGCTTAATGGTGTTATTTGACTCCTGCATACGGGAATCAACGACGCGGGTATGTGCCTTGCCGCATTTGGGACAGCGCATGGTACCTCCTCTTAAACGATAACAAGGGTACCATGCGCAGCGCGATAATGATTACGAACGAGCAGGAACCTTAAGATGCGCACCGGCGGCGAGCGAACCATGCTCCAGATGATTGACGTTACGGATCATGTCGGAAGTCTCTTGCGTGGAAAGGCCTTCGATTGGATATTCCTCGGCAAGCGACCAAAGAGAATCGCCAGTCTGAACGCGAATGGTCTCGTAAGTAATGTTGGAAACGGACTCGGCATACGCGGCGTGACGAGCGCTAAAGACCGAAGTAGCGAGGACAAAGAAGAGCGTAAGCGCAACGGCGACGGCGACAATCGTCGGAACCTTCAGGGCAACGCGGGCCGGCGCGACTACAGTCTGCTGATTGCGAGCAGGCTTTACGGTCAAAGGTTGAATGCCGGAGCGGCCACCCTGAACAACCGTAAAAGTGGGTTCTGCAGGCGTCTCGAGCTTAAGGGCGAGGTTTCCCTGGACCATATTCGTTGCGTTCATCATGTTCTCCTCTCGCGTGTTTTGCTGAGAACAGTTTTATCAAGCCGCGCGGACAAAAATGTCTAGCGCGAGAACGAATGTTCGGTTATTATTATCTTCGAACAGTTGTTCCTGTCAAGCAAAATTCGAACATTTGTTTGACATGGGTAGAGAGGATGCCCTGATGGCTCGCAAAATTACCAAGCGTCAGCAGCAAATTTACGACTTCATCAAGGAATATCAGCAGGAGAAGGGTTATCCGCCCAGCGTGCGCGAGATGGCTTCTGCCGTGGGCCTTTCCTCCCCCAGCACCGTGCACGCCCATCTCTCTGCCCTGGAGGCGCGCGGGCTACTCAAGCGCGATGCCACCAAACCGCGCGCCCTGGAACTCTTTAACGAGGACGGTTCCTCTGTCTCAATTTCTAAATCTGACGAGCCCACCGCACCTCGCGGAACGGTCTCGCTACCGCTCGTTGGTCGCGTCGCGGCAGGGATTCCCATTCTGGCCGAGCAGAATATTGAAGACACGTTTACTATCCCGACCGAAATCGCCACTGATCAGGGTTCCTTTATCCTTGAGGTGCATGGGAGCTCAATGATCAATGTCGGCATCTTCAATGGCGATTACATCATCGTCCGTGAACAAAAGAGTGCCATGAACGGCGAAATTGTCGTGGCCATGATTGATGGTTCAGCGACCGTCAAGACGTTCTACAAGGAGCAGGGGCGCGTGCGCTTGCAGCCCGAGAACGACACTATGGAGCCCATCTATGCGACGAACCCCGTTATTTTGGGTAAAGTTGTCGGTTTAATGCGCCGGTTCTCCTAATGCAAAAACGCATCACCATCTTTGATACCGTCCGCGGGTTTACGATGATTTCTATGGCAGGTTTTCACGCTTGCTATGATCTCGCCTACCTGTACGGCTGGGATATGCCTTGGTTTACCCAGACTGTCTTTCAAGACGTCTGGCGCGCCAGCATCAGCTGGGTATTTTTGTTTATCGCGGGTTGGATGTGCACTCTTTCGCGCAACAATATCAAACGTGCCGCCAAATACGCCTTAGCAGCACTCGTTGTCTGGTTGGCAACAACACTTGTCTCATTCGACGATTCGGTTAATTTTGGCATCATCTACTGCATGGCCGCATGCACCGGCATCGTGGCGTTGACCGATCCCGTCCTTAAGAAGATAACGGCGAGATGGGGCATGCCCCTATGCCTTGTGTTGTTCGCCCTCACCTGGAGCATCCCCAAAACGATCTACCCTGTCCCCTACCTGGCGTGGCTGGGATTTCCGAGCCCTGGGTTTGTCTCAGGTGATTACTACCCCATCATCCCGTTTATCTTTATGTATCTTGCAGGATACTTCGCCGCACACATAGCGAAGAGTATCGATAAGACCGTCCCTAGCTGGGCCTACGCCAACCCCCTGCCGGCGCTCGCCAGCCTTGGACGTCACGCTCTCCCCTTTTATCTGCTGCATCAGCCCATCATTCTGGGCATTTTGGAGATCGTCTACTCGGTGCGATAACGCTCGAGCCGCGGTGCAATACGAGCCGGCAGTTTCGCCACAATGCGAACGCCGTCCTCGAGATATTCCTCATGCAGAAGGGTTCCCTGCTCATGCACCAGCGTGATGAGAGCGCCCTCACGATACGGGATATCAGCGGAGAGCAACACATCGGTGGCAGCTGCCTCGCGAGCAATCCGGTCGACGAGATCGTCGAGCCCCTCGCCCGTTTGGGCCGAGAACAGAACGGCCTCCGGATAGCGACGACGGAAACTCAATCGATCGACGCTATCGAGAAGATCGATTTTATTGAATACGGTCAGCGTTAAACGCTCTCCGGCGCCGATCTCATCAAGCACGCGGTCGACAGCCTCCAGCTGCCGCTCATAGTCCTCGTCAGACGCATCTACGACTTTGAGAATTAGATCGGCACCCAAAACCTCGGACAGCGTCGATTTAAAGGCATCGACCAGACCATGCGGCAGCTTTTGAATAAAGCCGACGGTATCGGTAATCGTCATGCCGCGACCGCCGGGCAGACGATACGAACGCGTCGTCGGGTCGAGCGTAGCAAACAGCTTGTCCTGCGAAAGTACCGTAGAGCCGGTCAGACGATTGAGCAACGTCGATTTACCGGCATTGGTATAACCGGCTAACGCGACGCGAAACGCCGGGGACTCAATGCGACTCTTGGATTGAACATCGCGACGCTGTTCAACCTGCTTGAGCTCACGACGAAGCGCAGCGATCTTATTACGAATGAGGCGACGGTCGACCTCGAGCTGACTTTCGCCCTGACCAAAACGTGAGCCGATGCCGCCGCGCGTCTGCTCCTTAGCGAGATGGCTCCACATGCCACGCAGGCGAGGCAACAAATATTGAAGCTGTGCCAGCTGTACCTGCAGGCGTCCCTCACGCGTCTGAGCATGCAGGCCAAAGATATCCAGGATCAGTGCAGTACGATCGATAATCTTTACCGGCTCGCCCACGGCTTTCTCCAAATAGGATTGCTGCGAGGGGGTCAGGTCGTCGTCAAAAATAACGACATCGGCATCCATGCGATGCACCAGGCCGCACAGCTCTTCAACCTTACCGGAACCGATAAACGATTTAGGATACGGCTTTACCAAACGCTGCGACAAGCGTGCCACGCACTGGGCACCAGCTGTGTGGGCAAGACGCTCCAGCTCATCAAGCGAGCGATCGAGCGGCCATGCATTGTCGCGCCACTCAACACCAACTAAAATGGCACGCTCGGGCTCGGGTGCCGTGGGAACAAGGGGGAAACGGGGCATTAGGCAGCCTCAATACGATGCAGGATATCCTCAACGACCTCATCGATCGTACATTCATCCATATCAAACCACACGATACGGTCATCGCGCTTAAACCACGAAAGCTGACGCTTGGCATAACGACGCGAACGCATCTTAATGAGTTCGCGAGCCTCATCCATGCTCATCACGCCATTGAAAGCATCAATGATCTCTTTATAGCCAATTGCCTGCATCGACGTCAGGGCATCTCCCAGCCCCTGGCCCATAAGACCGCGGACCTCATCGACAAGACCCTGCTCAAACATCAGATCGACGCGCTGGTTAATGCGCTCGTAGAGCACCTCGCGATTACGCGTCAGACCAAACCAAAGGGCATGATAATGCTCGTGCGGAACACTAAACTGCGACTTTTGCTGCGCATAGGAGACGCCATCATCATGCATCTCGAGCGCACGAATCACACGGCGCACGTTATGGGGATGAATAACAGCAGCCGATTCTGGATCGCGCTCGGCAAGCAAGGCATGCAGTTCTTCCTCGCCAATACGCTCGGCAAGCTCCTGATAGCCCGCACGACGATCGTCCTCAAGTTCACCCGAGGGAAAGTCCATCTCATCGAGGGCGGCCTTGAGATACAGCCCCGTACCTCCGCAAAAAACCGGCAGGCAACCCGAACCAAGGAGACGTTCAACATGCGCGCGAGCGTCGGCCTGATAAAGCGCAGCAGAATATGCCACACCCGGCTCTACAATGTCGACGAGACGCAGCGGCGCCGTGCACTCATCGGGCGCCATCTTTGCGGTACCGATGTCCATGCCGCGATAGATTTGCATCGCATCGCACGACAGCACTTCGGACGAAAGACGAGCTGCCAAACGGTCGGCAACATCACTCTTACCAACCGCCGTCGGACCGACGATCGCAACGGCGGAAAGACCTGCCCCGGGAGAAACCATTAGCGCGGCTCGCCCACAACGGAGCCGGACAAATACCAGGTCTTGGCAACGTCAACGTCAACATCAACGATCTTACCAACAAGCTGATCGATGCTGTAACCCTCGGGGATAGGCGCATGCACGGTCTGATTCTTGGGACTCTTGCCCAGCAGGACCGCGTCGTTCTTTTTACTCGTTCCCTCAATGAGCGCCGGAACCACAGTATGAAGCTCACCCTGGTTATACTCGTGTGCCGTGGTCTCGATAACCTTAACCAGACGGTTGAAACGCTCGAGAATAACCTCATGCGGCGTAGGATCGTCAATCTCGGCGGCCGGGGTACCGGCGCGCTTGGAATAGATGAAGGTATAGGCCTGAGCATAGCGGACCGTCTCGGCAAGTGAGAGCGTCTGCTCAAAGTCTTCTTCAGTCTCACCCGGGAAGCCAACGATAATGTCGGTCGAGAGCGCGATATCGGGCATGCGGTTGCGAATGCGATCGACAAGGCCCAGATAGTCCTCGCGTGTATAACGGCGATTCATCTCTTTGAGGATCCGCGTCGAACCTGACTGGACGGCCAAGTGCAGCTGCGGCATAACGGCAGGCGTCTCGGCCATGGCGTCGATGGTCTCGGGCAACAGGTCCTTGGGATGCGAAGACGTAAAGAAGATGCGCTCCACGCCCGTATCGCCCACGGCACGCAGCAGATCGGCAAAACGCGGCTTGCCAAACAGATCGCGACCATATGAGTTAACGTTTTGGCCCAGCAGCGTAATCTCACGCACGCCCTGACGCACCAAACCGGTCACCTCGTCGACAATCTCCTCGAAGGGGCGGCTCTTTTCGCGACCGCGCACGTACGGCACGATGCAATAGGTGCAGAAATTATTGCAGCCCGTCATGATGGGCACCCAGGCGTGATACTGAGTCTCGCGATGCCACGGCATGCTCATGGCATCCGTATCCTCATGCTCATTGGTGCGGATATGACGCTTACCATCACGGAACGCCTCGGCAATGAGCTCGGCCACATGTGCAATGGAATGCGTGCCAAAGATGACATTGACGTTATCGACGTTGGTGAGCAGGCCCTCGCCATCGCGCTGCGCGATGCAACCGCCAACGGCAACCACGCGCTTGCCCGAAGGCGAAGGCGGCAGGCTTTTGCAGGAATTGCACTGACCGTACAGGCGAGTATCGGCGGCCTCGCGCACGCAGCACGTCATGAAGACAACGATATCGGCATGCGCGGGATCGAGCGCCATGAGGCAGCCATACGAATCAAGCAGACCGCTCACACGCTCGGAGTCGTGCTGATTCATCTGGCAGCCAAAGGTGCGGATAAAGTAGGTTTTACCGGCAAGAATATCGCGTACGGAACGCTGGTCCATGTGCATAAGTCCTAACGATGGGGAGCGAAACAAGGCAAGCAGAAGCTATGCCACAGGCTTAACATCATCCATGACGACGTTATCCATAGCAGCTCGATTGATCTGGTGAACGTAGATAGAAAGGCGGATGGCCGTGCGCGACTCCCCGTTAATGAGGATGTCGGAGAACACGGGCGCGCAGGAAATATCAAAACCGGTTGGAATCAAAAAACCGCGCGCGATAGCAACGGCCTTAATAGCCTGGTTGACGGCACCGGCGCCGACACACTGGATGTTGACGGGTACACCATCCTTGACCATGCCGGCGATGGCGCCGGCAACGGACGCGGGCGATGATTTGCTTGATACCTTCAGGCAATCCATGAAGAAACTCCTGCATTTAAAAGTACGTTTTAACTGCAACAACTGTATCGTACCGAGTGGACTCGGTAAAGGCACTATTCCTCTTTGGCAAGATCAAAGGTCACGGTGATTCGATCACGCGAAACACGGATCTTTGGGTCGCCGCAAAGGTTGAGATAGTACCGGGCGGCAAGGTCATTAAAGTCGCGTTCCACAGCGCGCGAAAACTGTGCCATGTCATCCTTGGCAATACGTAGCCCGCGACGATCCTTCGCGAGATCGACAGGAGTCGGCGCATGCGAGGACGAATCACGCTCGCGCAGCAGACGCGCGGTCACACCGCGAACGGGCTTAATCTGCCCTGCCAAAATGCGATGGGCCGTGCGCTCGGACATCTCAAGACCCAAACCCGAACAAATACGGATAAAGTCCTCGGCATCAGAAGCAAGGCCTAAACGATCGACAACCGGAAGCTCGCTCTCGTCATCAATGAACAGGAGACGAGACGTATCGAGCCGACTTGACGCTTGAGCATAAAGGGTCGCGGCAATCTCAGACGGAGAACCGAGATAGACATCGCAACCACGCAACTCCTCGAGCGCAAACTCACAAGCAGCGCGAATAATATTATGTGGACCGCGAGCGCAGACATAACGTCCGTCCTCATCCTTGACGGCCTGGGGCCAGCTGGACTGATCGGCACGCTCACTGAGGCGGTCGGCCGCAACGCTCACCTTGAAGGCTGAACCAAGATCGACGCCGGACGTGACCACACGGGCCTCGTCGGCGTTCTGCTTAATCGAAAACAATGCCATGCCACGACCGTGAACGCCCCAACGGTCCATCTTCATGCTCTCGAGCTTGGAGGTAACGCGGGCATCAAAGATTCGCTCTTGCATATCCTGCGGAACGCCAGAACCGTTATCCAGAAAGACAAGCGTGCGGACGCCATCTTCCTTGGTCGTGGCGAGATAGACCTTGTCGGCGCCGGCATCGCGAGCATTACGGAGCATTTCGATGACGATGTCCTCGACATGCTGAATGTCGTGCTTAGCCTGGCGCCGCTCGGCCTCCGAAACGCGGAGGCGGACATACCCCTCGCCAAGGTTCTCCTCGACGCGAAGGTTGCCCTCCCCCGACATCGACGCGATAAATGAGATGAGCTCGTTCGCGTCGCTCATGTTATTTAGCGATATCGACAGCGCGGCTCTCGCGAATCACGACGACGCGCACCTGACCGGGATACTCCATCTCTTCCTCGATCTGATGGGCGATATCGTGAGCCAGAACCGTGGACTGGGCATCGGAAATCTTGTCCGGCTGGACCATGACGTGGACCTCGCGACCGGCCTGCATGGCATAGGTACGTTCGACGCCGTCATGGGAGTTGGCGATCTCCTCAAGCTTCTCAAGACGCTTGATGTAGTTCTCGGCAGACTCGCGACGGGCACCGGGGCGAGAGGCAGAGACAGCATCGGCGGCCTGCACCAGGACATCGAGCACCGTGTTGGGGTCGACATCGGCATGGTGAGCCTCAATAGCGTGGACGATAACGGGCTTCTCGCCATAACGGCGGGCAAGCTCGGCGCCGATGACGGCATGCGGGCCCTCGACGTCGTGGTCGATTGCCTTGCCCAGGTCATGAAGCAGGCCGGCGCGCTTGGCGGTCACAACGTCCAGGCCAAGCTCGGAAGCCATCACGCCGCACAGATCAGAGACCTCGAGGGAATGCTGAAGCACGTTCTGACCAAACGAGGTACGGTAGCGCAGGGCACCAAGGGTCTTGACGATCTCGGGGTGCAGATCGTGGATGCCGGTATCGAAGGCAGCCTGCTCGCCAGCCTCGCGCACGCGCTGCTGAACCAGGTCGGCGGCCTTGTGATACATCTCCTCGATACGGGCAGGGTGAATGCGGCCGTCGGCGATGAGGTTCTCGAGGGCGACGCGGGCGGTCTCACGACGGACCGGGTCGAAGCTCGAAAGAACGACGGTCTCGGGCGTGTCGTCGATCACGAGGTTGACGCCGGAAACCTGCTCGAAGGTCCGGATGTTGCGACCCTCGCGACCGATGATACGGCCTTTGAGGTCATCAGAGGGAATGTGCACGGAGGTAACGGTGACCTCGGCAGTGTGATCGGCAGCGCAGCGCTGAATCGCCAGAGACAGAATCTCCTGGGCGGTCTTGTGGCACTCGGCGCGAACCTGCTGCTCAGACTCGCGAATGATCGTGGCGGCCTCGTGGGTGACCTCGCCGCGAACCTTATCAAGGAGCTCCTTGTGCGCGTCCTCGCGGGTAAGGTCGGCGATACGCTCGAGCTCGGAGGTCTGCTTTGCGCAGAGCTCCTCGAGCTCACGGGAGCGCTTCTCGACCTGACCGGCCTGGCTGGACAGCTGATGCTCGCGCTTGTCGAGAGCGTCGTTGCGGCGATCGAGAGATTCCTCGCGCTGCATCACGCGGTTCTCGAGCGTACGAATCTCGTTCTTACGCTGCTTGTCCTCGGCCTCAGCGGCCTGCTTGTTCTTGATGATCTCCTCTTTAGCCTCGAGCAGAGCCTCTTTTTTGAGGGTCTCGGCCTGACGCTTAGCATCACCGATCAGGGACTCAGCCTGTGCGTGTGCCGACTGGATTTTTTCGTCGGCCTCGTGAAGACTACCCTGCTTGGCGGTGCGCATGTAGGCAATGGCGGCGATGGCACCCAAAACGATGCCAACGAGCGCTGCGATGATAGGCATGCTCACTCCTTTTTATGGATTCGTTACACAACAAAGCGAACCGTCCTTACGAACGGCTCGCGACATTTGAGTAATATGGGCGCAGCTTATGCGGGTCGGATACAGATAAACATATAAACAAACTCATCACAGATGAGCACATATCACAAAGCAAATGACAGTGTTTATCGTACGTTGAACCACAACAACTGTCAAATAAATGGCCCCAGCACGGCGGCTAAAACGCGGTGAACGGCAGGGCCACAAAACGCATACGCCTAAACCGCACATTCCTCACGTTCGGCATCGAGACGTGCCTTAACGGCATCGGCGGCGATGTGATACGAGAAGCCCTTGCCCATCAAAAACCGAACCAGTTTTTCGAATCCGCGCGTCTCTGGAACACGCCGCTTGGCGAGCAGGGCTGACGCACGCGCCAAATCGTCTTCGACGGCAAAATAATCCTCCGGATAACCGGGAATGTCATCGAGCACGACATGACGGCGCTTGAGCTCGGTCTCGATTTTACGCTGTCCCCAACCGCGCCGCTTGCGTTCCTCGATAAAGTACGAGCAAAAGCGGTTCTCGTCTAAAAAGCGATACTCGGTGGCGCGCTCGACGGCGAAATCGATCGCGGGCTGGCGAAAGCCGTAGCGTGCCAACTTGTCACAGACCTCACCCGTCGCATGGTCGCGTCGCGATAGCATCTCGGTCACCATGGTAAGTGCACATTTACGCTCGATGAGCTGCACCGCTTCACGAAAGTTATCCCAATCACAGGGAAGATCGGGGCGATTTTTGACATACAGGCGCGCGACCCGCACGGGAATCCAAATGGACCGCTCAAAACCGCCCTCAAGCTCACAATCGATATGTGCGCAAGGCTTTTTGGACGCATACCCGCTCGAGAACGAGGAGGCCGCCTTCTTATCGGGAAAGACGACCGTGGCCTCGGTCACCGTATACGACATGAGCGTAACCGCTACTCGTCGTCATCATCGAGCATGGCGGAACCATCGATGGCGTAAAGCTCGTCAAACTCCTCAGGCGCAGGCTGATCGGTCAGCTCGACCTCGGACGGAGCATCGTCATCAAACTCAAGCCCGCAGGCAAGGCGGACCTTATGCTCAATCTCGTCGGCGCAATCGGGGTGTTCGCGCAGGAACGCCTTGGCGGCCTCGCGACCGTTGCCGAGCTTGTCCTCGCCATAGGCAAACCAGGAGCCCATCTTCTTGCAAATGCCGCACTCGACAGCCATGTCCAGAATCGAGCCCTCCTTAGAGATGCCCGTACCGTACATGATGTCGAACTCAGCAGAACGGAACGGAGCTGCCACCTTGTTCTTAACGACCTTGGCACGCACGCGGTTACCGACAACCTCATCCTTAAGCTTAATGCTGTCGATGCGGCGAATGTCGATACGCACCGAAGAGAAGAACTTAAGGGCGCGGCCGCCCGTCGTGGTCTCGGGGTTGCCGAACATGACGCCGATCTTCTCTCGCAGCTGGTTAATGAAGATGCATGTCGTGTTGGACTTGGACAGCGAGCCGGCGAGCTTGCGGAGCGCCTGACTCATCAGACGAGCTTGCAAACCGACCGTGGTATCGCCGATCTCTCCCTCGATCTCGGCACGCGGGGTCAGCGCGGCGACGGAGTCGACGACGATGGCATCGATGGCGCCGGAACGCACGAGCATGTCAACAATCTCGAGCGCCTGCTCACCCGTATCAGGCTGGGAAATCAGTACCTCGTCGATATCCACGCCAATGCGCGCGGCATACGTGGGATCGAGCGCGTGCTCGGCATCGATAAATGCCACCACGCCACCCATTGCCTGGGCTTCGGCCAGGATCTCGAGCGAAAGCGTCGTCTTACCGGAGGACTCTGGACCGTAAATCTCGACGATACGGCCGCGCGGCACACCGCCGATACCCAGAGCGGCATCGAGTGCCAGAGCGCCCGTGGGGATGGCCTCAACCTCAAGCTCGGGGCCGCCGTCACCATACCTCATGATGGAGCCTTGACCGAACTTCTTCTCGATCTCGGCCTTGGTGGTAGCGATCATCTCTTCGCGCTCTTTACCCGTCGTGGGTGCATGAACGGTACGTACGGGACCTGAATTCTTGGCCATGAATAGCCCTCCTCTTAACAACCTGCATTGATAGTAAACGAACGGCTGTTCGTGGTCAACCGTTCAGGCCAATCATATGCAGGCAGTCTTTCCAAAACCCAACCAAACGCCGACCAAACACTGACCAAATGCTTGACCACAAAGGGCCGAATAAGAACAAGGAAGACAAGAATACACCTATAACCGGCGCAAACGCTAAATTCGTCAGGGGTCCCTATCTCCACAATTAAGGGGCCCTAAGGCCCCTTAAAACACGTCTATTTCATAGAGTTGAGCACAAGGGCAATGCGTCCCAATGCCTCCGCGACCGCATGGGCACGAACACACGAACGGTCGCCCTCATAGTGGCAGCGCACAGAGTCCACGACCGGCACTTCCCCATCAGCCGCGCGATACGCCCAGCCAATATAGAAAGTGCCAGCCGGATCGTCCTCAGTGCCGCCGCCGGGGCCGGCATAACCCGTTGCGCTCACTGCAATATCGCTCTGGTACAGCTCCAGCGAACCCGCCGCCATCTCGCGCGCGGTCTGATGCGACACCGCGGTATAGCGGTCAAGCGTCTCCTGATCAACACCCAAAACGCGATGCTTGATCTCATCGCAGTAGGTCACCGCACCGCCACGCAGCACCGCCGAGGCGCCCGGGATATCGGCAATCGTCGAGGCGATCATACCTGCTGTCAGCGACTCAGCCGTCGAAACCGTCACGCCCCGAGCGCTCGCGCGCTCGACAATATGACGCGCCAGCTCCTCGTTATGTGCGGAAATCTGCTCAAAAGAGTCCGTCATACCCACCAGAACCTAGACCGAAAAGACGATCTTGCGGCAGTTCCAGAAGTACTGGGCGCCCGAGATAACGGTCAGGACAACGGCAACGGCGTACAGGAAGCGCGAAACGCCATAGACACCGAGCAACAGCTCCGCAGGCCCCAACTGGAGGCCGGTCATCGCAAAGACGCACAGGTAACCGCAGATGGAGACCATCGTGGTCGCCGTCTTGTACTTGCCAAGCTTATCGGCGGCAACGACCACGCCGGCGGCACTCGCGACCATGCGAAGGGCGCTCACCAGAAGCTCACGGAACAGGATAATGAACACGGACCACACGGTCACAGCGCCAAAATCCAAGAACAGCAGCAGAGCCGAGAACACCAGCAGCTTATCGGCAATGGGGTCCAAGAATTTACCGAAGTCGGTAATCTCATTGCGCGAACGCGCCAGATAACCGTCGACCTTATCGGTGCACGACAGGATCACATACAGAATGAAGGCAGCGGCGGCGAGCGGGCCGTCGAAGGTGCTCCAATCTGTACCGGCAACACTCGTGTGAGAAAGCGCCGACACGATCATGAACACCGGGATAAAGACGATGCGAACGCACGTCACGATGTTGGCGGGCGTCCAAACACTCGTCAGTTCCTTATTGCTCTCGTTTGCCACGATGCTCTCCTACTCCACAACATGGCCGATAAGCTCATAGCAGAAGCTATCGGTAAACTCGACCGTCAGAATATCGCCCACGGACGCCTCGCTGGCGTCCAAGTGCACCGCGCCATCGGAATCGGGCGCCTGGAACCAAGCATGGCCGATCAGCTCGGCGCCGTCCTCGGTCTCCTCGATGCCGTCGACAATCACCTGGGCGCGCTCGCCCACATGTGCGGCGGTGGCGGCAAAACCGAGCGACTCGGCCAGGTCCATGGCCTCCTGGGCGCGCTCGAGCTTGACCTCCTCATCGACCTGACCCTCCATCTTAGCGGCCAGGCTGCCCTCCTCCTGCGAGTAGGCAAAGACGCTCGTGTAGTCAAAGCCGACGGTGTCCATAAAGTCGATAAGGTCGCGGAACTCGTCGTCGGTCTCGGTCGGGAAGCCGACCATGGCCGTGGAACGGATCACGATGCCGGGGATACGCTCACGCAGATCGCGGAACAGGTCCTCGAGCTCCTGGCGCGAACCAGAACGGCGCATAGCCTTGAGGATGCGCGCGTCGCAGTGCTGCACGGGGATATCGATATAGGGCAGCACCTCGGGCGTATCACGAATCGTCTCGATAAGCTCGTCAGTCATGCCCTCGGGCTGCAGGTAGAGAACACGGACCCAGACGTTGTGCGGGCGCACGGCCTCGGCTACGGCGCGCAGCAGCTGCGCCAGATTGCGCGGCGAGCCCTCGGCGACGTCACCATCCGCAAAGTCGGTGCCCCAGATGCCAGTGTCCTGGCCGATCAGCACGACCTCTCGCACGCCACCGGCAACCAGGTCGCGCACCTCGGAGATAATGCTCTCGGCATTTCGCGAATGATAGCGACCGCGAATATAGGGAATCATGCAGAAGCTGCAGAAGCGGTTGCAGCCATCGGAAATCTTGACGTAGGCGACAGCGCCCTCGACGGTGCGCTTGACCTGCGGAATATAGGCGGCAATCTCGCGCTCGACGCCCACCACGCCATCGATGACCGCCACGATGCCATCCTCCTCGTCGGCCTTCACAAAGGCAGCGACCTCGGGCAGCTCATCGGGCAGGTCGTCGCCATAGCGCGACGGCACACAGCCGCACATGACGATGGGGCAAGAACGAACGCCGTCCTGGACCTCGTTGGCGAGCTCGAGCGTGGTCTCGATGCTCTCGGACGTTGCGGAGGCAAGGAACGAGCACGTATTGACGATGGCGATATCGGCGTCCTGCGGGTCGAATGCCTCCTCGTAGCCTGCGGCGGTCAAAAGAGAACGCATGCGGTCGGTGTCAACCTCGTTCTTAGCGCACCCGAGGGTGATGTAGAGCACGGAGCCCAACGGTGTATCCATATTGGAGAGCGGTCCTTTCGAATGATATTAGCGGTAGTTGGTGAACTGCAGCGGCTGGCCGTAGTCCTGGTCGCGCAGGAACTGGATCACGGTCTGCAACGCGTCCTTCGAAGCGGAGGAAACACGAAGCTTGTCGGCCTCGATGGTCACCTTGACCTTGAGCTTTTGATCCTTGATGTCCTTGTTGATCTTCTTGGCGGTCGCCTGGTCGATACCCTCGACGATATGGCCGAGCACGCGCACGGTGCCGCCCGATGCCGCCTGCGGAGCATCCCACGAGACAGCCTTGAGGTCGATGCCGCGCTTGATGAGCTTGGAGCTCAGCACGTCGATAATCTGCTTGGAGACAAAGTCGGCCGGGGCGTTGATCGTAAAGAGCTTGTCGCCCTTCGAAAGCTCGATCGTGGCGCCGGAATCCTTCAGGTCATAGCGCTGGGAAATCTCGCGCGTGGTTTGCTGGAAGGCGTTGTCGACCTCTTGCATGTTGACCTCGGACACGACGTCGAAGCTGGAATCTTTAGCCATGATGTTTCCTTTCGCGTACGAGCGGCTTAGTAGCTATCGTACGAATAGTCGGTAGAATCGGTGGGCGTCTGGCCGTCAGTTGCGGTATCGGCGCCATCCGTGGACTGGGCATCGGTGCCGTCGGTGGTGTCGGCACCATCAGAACTTTCACCATTCTCGGAATCAGTCGTCTCCTTCTTGGGAACGGTGATCGTCACACGCGCCACGCCCGAGGTCTTGGTATCGTAACGGACCTTTTCGCCGTTCTTGGTAACGGTGACATCGGAAGGCTTGGACGTGGTGATCTCGATCGAGGACTCGGGCGTGTACTCCTGCTCAAAGGGGCCAGTCGCCTGGGCGCCATAGACCGACTTGCCGTCGACCTTGACCTCAATCCAGGCGGTCTTTCCCTTGGCAACGGAGACCTTGACCTTCGTTACCTCGTTCTCTTCCTTTTTAGCCGTCGTCTTGGTGGCGTCCGAATCGGTCGACTCATCCGTCGCCTCATCGGTGTCTTCGTCCTCGTCGACCGTTTCGGTCTTCTTAGAAGACTTCTTAGTCGTCGTCTTGGTGGCAGTGGGCGTCTCGGGCGTGGTCTCGGGCGCCGAAGTTGCGCAGCCGCGCAGAAGCACCACGATGAGCACGATCAGCAGCAACGCCACGGCACCGATGCCGGCGTAGACGATACGCGGATCGAGCCCATTGTTTTGAGGAGTACGGGATCCGCCACGTCCACAACCGGAACTGCTGCGGCCGCCTCCCTGCGGCATACGACCACGATTGCTATCGGAACGGCTGCGATAGCCGCCCTGGCCCTGAAGGCTGCGCTGACCCGAGCGGGGCGCAAGTTCACCGCGGCCTTGATAGCCACGCTGGCCCGCACGCGGAGCCGAAGAGCGCTGGCCATACGGCTGTGGTTGAGAGCGAAGACGCGGCGTCACCTGCGTGGTATCGGCGTCCGCATGGCCACTGCGAGAGCGTCCGGTGGAGATACCACGGTGACCGCGATCGGAATAGCCGCCGTCGCCGTAGCCGGCACGAGGGTCACGCGCCACGCCGCGGGCAGCGGGAAGTGCACGGTCCTCGGGCATCGGCGTACTGCGGAACCGGTCACGCTGCGAGCGAATATCCTCGCCCGAACCCGTCTCGGTAATATAACCGGCCTGCTGAGGACGCTGTCCATAGCGGGTCGAACGACCGCCCTGAACCATCAGGAAGCGCCCGTTATCGACTGAGGAACGCGAATTGACGTAGCCGGCGGCGTCCTGAAAACGACCGCCCTGCTGCGACGTCTCGCGCTCGTATGCCATCAGCTCGTCAAAGTAGGCATTGACGACCTCGCGCGGATTGAGGCCCAAAAAGCGAGCATAGCTCGAAATCATGCCCTGCGCATAGCCGCGCGGCGGCATCGAAGCAAAGTTACCGGTCTCGAAAAACTCGATGATCTGCGGCCTGATTTTGATGGTGTTGGCGACCTGCTGAATGGAAAGGCCCATTCGGCGACGCTGCTCGAGCAGCATGTCACCAAAGCGTGCAGCCATCAGAATCCTCCAAACTCACGATCTTCACGTGCCATCTCGGCGTCGACAGATTCCAGCGCGGCAAGCCCCTCCTCGTCCAACAGGACCTCGCGCGGCTTAGAACCGTCGGGCGGGCCGACGACACCCTTTTCTTCCAGCATGTCCATAATACGCCCGGCACGCGCATAGCCAACCTTCAGACGACGTTGCAGGCCAGATGTGGAGCCAAGCTGCGATTCCACCACAATATGGGCGGCTTCCCAAATGAGCGGATCATCGTCTTGCGGCTCGGCGACTCCGGTGCGGACAATGCCGCCGCCACCAGCCATGGACATGGAAGCGGGCGCCACGGCGGACAGAATCTCCTCGTGGTAGTCGGGCTCGCTCTGCGACTTGACGAACTCGACAATCTCGTTGATTTCGTCGTCCGAGACAAAGCAGCCCTGGATACGGCGGGGCTTGCCCCAGTCGACCTTGGAGAACAGCATGTCGCCCAAACCGGTGAGCTTCTCGGCACCCATCTGGTCGATGATGACGCGCGAGTCGATGCCCGTGGCGACGTTAAAGGCGATGCGGTTGGTGATGTTGGCCTTGATAAGGCCCGTCACCACGTTGGAGCTGGGGCGCTGCGTGGCAACGATAAGGTGAATACCGGCGGCACGGCCCAGCTGTGCAATACGAACGATCGAGGCCTCGACATCCTTACCGGCGACCATCATCAGGTCAGAGAGCTCGTCAATGATAATGACCAGGTAGGGCATCTTTTGCGGCGGGTTGTCGTAATGCTCAAACTCGCCAGCAGCCTGCTTTTCGTTGTAGGTCGAGATCTTACGCACGTTGAGACGCTCGAAGACCTTCAGGCGACGCTCCATCTCGGACACAGCCCATTGCAGAGCGCTCGCGGCCTGCTTAGGCTCGGTCACCACGGGCACATAGAGATGCGGCAGACCGTTATAGCCCGCAAGCTCGACGCGCTTGGGGTCGACCATAATCAGGCGAACGTCCTCGGGAAGGGCGCGCATGAGCAAGGTCGTGATGATGGAGTTGATCATCACCGACTTACCAGAACCGGTCGTACCGGCAATCAACAGGTGAGGCATCTTGGCGAGGTCGGCGACAACCGGCGTGCCCTCGGCGTCGCGGCCGATGGCGAGCTCGAGCGGACCGCCCTTCACATAGGGCAGCACGTCGCCCAGATTGACGTTCTGGCGCTTGCGGTTGGGAATCTCGATACCAACGAGAGAGGTGCCGGGGATCGGCGCGAAGATGCGCACCGACTGGGCGGCAAGCGAAAGCGCAATATCGTCCTCGAGGCTCGAGATCTTGCTCACGCGCTCGCCCTCACCGGGCTGCAGTTTAAAGGTCGTCACCGTGGGGCCGGCGATCCAGCCGACCACGCGGGCACTGCGGCCAAACTCAAGCAAGGTGGATTGCAGTGACTCAGCGGTCTGCTCCAGCTCCTTGTCCGAAGACGCGGCGGAAGCCGACTGCGGGTTGGCATGCAGGATTTCGAGCGGCGGAAGCTTGAGTCCGTCCTCTTCTTCGCCCTCGTTATCTGCGGCGCCGTCGTCCACTCCCCCATCACGAGCCGCAGCCGATTCGATAGCACTCGTGGCAGGCGCACCGGCAACCTTGGGATGCTTTAAGAAGTCGGGAATCTGAGGTGCGGCCGAGACGGGATTCACGACAAACGGCGGCTCGGACTCGTCAACCTTGTCCGGATCGTCCTCCATCGAAAGCTGTCCAGTGACCTGCCCGCGCTTGGCGTGGCGACGCGGCAGCAAGGTTGTCTTGGCGGTCTCGAGCGGAGCCTCGTCGTCCTCGTCGTCACCCTCGGTGAGCTCAATCTCGCTATCGGGCCAAGACGGGTCGGGCTCGCTTGTGTTGAGCTTGGGCGCAGCCTTGCCCTTCTTGGCATGGCGGCGCGGCAGCAGCGTGGTCTTGGCGCGCTCGGCTTCAACCGACTCGGATACGTCGACAAATGGGTCATCGTCCTCGTCGTCATCGTCCAAAACCGGGTCCACATCGTTGCCCATGACCGTGGTCACGGCAGCATCGGAGCCCTTTTGACGAAGAATGCTCAGGTGCGGACGGGCAACGCCGGGCACCGACAGGGCTTCGTCGTCACCCCACGGGCTGGCGTTGACATCGGCACGACGACGTTCGGCAAAATCTGCCGCACGATCGCGGGCAGAGCGCAGCACACCGCCCACCGAAAAGCCAATGATGACAAAACCAACGACGGCAAGACCCAACAGGACCACCATCGCGACAGGCTTACCCAGGGCATTCTGCAGCGCACTCGCAATAAACGCACCAATGTAGCCACCCGACACGGAAAGGTTCTGCGGCGTAAACATAAGGTCGCACGAATCGCTCGTGCCCGGCACCATCAGCGAAAGAATGGAGACGACGGCGATAAAGACCACGGCACCGCCCGCAACAGAGCGCACGTTGAGCGGCGAGTCCTCACCCAAAAAGAGCGTGGCGGCAAACAGCAAGATGACGATCGGCAGCACGTAGGCGCCCAGGCCAAAGCCCAGGTGGTAGAAACCGGCAACCGCAGCCGTCACGGGCGCTGTTGCCGGAGAGATCACGGCAATGAAGGACGCGATCGCCAAAACGGCGATGACCACACCGGCGATATCGCGATTGGCCGAAGGCTCGACCAAGGGCTCAAACTCATCGAACTCGGACTCGTGGCCCTTATTGGCACGCAGATGGGAACCGGCACCCTTAGCAGATGCCGGTTGGTTATTGGCCTTATTGCCTTTGGCGTTTTGTGCAGATCCGCGCGCCAAACTAAACCTCCATGACGACCGGGATGATCATCGGACGGGTGCGCGTACGGCTCCAGATAAAGTTAGAGAGCGAATCGCGCACGGCCTTGCGAATGGCATCGGAACCGCTGCTGGTAAAGCTAAACTTACCCTTCTCGATCGTCTTCATAATGGACGCGGAGGCATCCTCGGAGAACTGGTCGTCGATGGCAAACGAGACGCCGCGGCCCGAGAACTCGATGGCCTCGATCTTCTTGTGTTTGAGGGAGACGATGGCAACGGCCGTGACCATACCGTCGTTGGCGAGCTTCTGGCGATCGCGCAGGACGATGGGGTCGGTATCGCCGATACGCAGGCCGTCGACGTAAACGACACCGGACTCGACGGGCGTACCGCGCTTGACGATACCACCGCGCATCTCGAGCGTGTCGCCGTTATCGAGGATAAAGATATGATCGTCCTTGATGCCCATCTTGCGCGCCAGCTGGGCATGGGCGCGCAGATGCACGGCCTCACCGTGAACCGGCATAAAATACGTGGGCTTGGCCATGGCCATCAGGAGCTTGAGCTCCTCCTGGCTACCGTGACCCGAGACGTGGACGAGAGCGCGGTTCTTATCCCACACGTCGCAGCCGAGCTTGGCCAGGCTGTTGACGACCTGCTGGACGGCCTTCTCGTTGCCAGGAACGGGAGTTGCCGAGAGGATAACGGTATCGCCCTCGTGGATGGAGAGCGTCTTGTGCTCGCCATTGGCCATGCGGGACAGGGCCGACAGCGGCTCGCCCTGCGAACCAGTGCACATGACGACGATCTTGTCGTCAGGCAGGTTATCAATATCGAAGGCATCGATGATATCGGCATCATCGATGTTGAGATAACCGAGCTCGCGCGCCACGCGGGTGTTCGTGAGCATGGAGCGACCGGTCACAACGACCTTACGGCCGCACTTGCGGGCGGCATCGCAGATCTGCTGCAAACGATGGATGTGGCTCGAGAACGATGCGACGAACACGCGACCCGGGGCGTTCTTGATGGCGTGCAGCAGGTTGGGACCAACCTCGGCCTCGGACTTGGTAAAGCCGGGAACCGTGGCATTGGTGGAGTCGGAAAGCAGCAGGTCGATGCCCTGCTTGGCAAAGCGGCTGATAGCGGCATAGTCGGGCGTGACGCCATCGATGGGCGTCTGGTCGAGCTTAAAGTCGCCGGTGTGCATAACGGTGCCTTGATTGGTGCGGATGAACACGCCCAGAGCGCCCGGGATGGAGTGCGTCATCGAGAAGAAGTCGAGCGAGATGCCGCCGAGGTTGACATGGCTGCCGCCCTTGACCTCGCGGAACTTAGGCGCGCGGATGCGGAACTCGGAGAGCTTGCCCTCGATAAAGCCGAGCGTCAGCTTGCTCGAGAAGATGGGCACCTTATTGTTGAGGTCCTGCAGCAGATACGGAAGCGAACCGGTGTGGTCCTCGTGGCCGTGGGTGACGATAATGCCGCGGAGCTTCTCCTCGTTCTCAAGAACATAGGTGTAGTCGGGAAGCACCAGGTCGATACCGGGCTGGGAGTCATCCGGGAACATGAGGCCAGCGTCGACGAGCACCATGTCGTCGCCGCACTCGAAGACCGTCATGTTCTTGCCGATGCCGTCAAGGCCGCCAAGCGGGATGATCTTCAAGGGAGATGATTTTTTAGCTGCCATAGGTTAGTGTGGTTTCCTTTCTTCGAAACGGGTCTGGAACAACCGACGGGGCGCTTCTGGCAAACCGACCGCCGGGAACATACAAACATGCATCGCAGAGTCGATGCAATAACCACAGTATGATACCCATTTGCCCACCAACAGACCACCCATGCATCAAAGCCCCATCCAAACCGGTCTATCCCGCCGGTTTCCCGTGGGGCGGGCACTGATGAAGTTTCCTGCTCTACAGTCCTGCTCACGACGGAGGCCACATTAAGTGGCCTCCTGTTCGTGCGGAACTCGCGATAAACCTAAGCCGGTGTCCCCGCTCTCCCGGGGCCTGTCGTGGCTTGGCCGTTGCATGCGGCTCGCTTTTCGGAACGGGGCTGACGGACACGTTCCGAAA